>JAITJI010000123.1 GCA_031279015.1 Spirochaetaceae bacterium | reverse complement strand
TGTTTCTATCGCGCTGGCGGGCTTGAAGGATTTGAAGGATTACATCGCCACCGCGAAGGGAGGGGTTCCGGTCAATCCCGGTTCTCCCTTCAATAGACTTGTTCGACAACCCGGTTGGTTGCCGAACAAGTCTTGCAAAATGCTTCGCATTTTGCGGTTTTTAGCGGAAATTGTTCGGAAACTGAAGTTTCCGAACAACTCTAATATCAAAAGCGATTCCGCCGTGATCGGCAATTTTACCCGGGGCGACATAAGCCGCCTGTTTGCCCAGCGGACTGAAGAAACAGGACAGAATATTACGAAGGAGGCTCTGGAATATGTGTGGGAGCAAAGCCGGGGCCAGCCCTGGATAGTCAATTCGCTGTTTTCCCGGGCCACCATGCGGGTGCCGGACGAGGAAAGCCGGGAGACGGTTACCCTGGGTCACGTTCAGGAATCCCGGCGGCAGATGATCCTGGCCCGGGAGACCCATCTGGATTCCCTGGCCTACCGGCTGGAGGATCCGGGGATTCGTAAAGTCATAGAGGCGCTGATGGTTGGAGAACCGGACCCCTGCCTGGCCGAAGGGGAAGGGTTCCACCTGTGCGAGGATTTGGGCTTAGTAACGATGGAGCGGGGAACTCCCGTTGTGGCGAATCCGATCTACCGGGAGATATTGGCCCGCCAAATGACCTTTGGAATACAGGCGGCAACCCCGGAACCGGAATGGCAATAGAACGGGAATACGCGGTGGGCAGGTGGTGGACCTGTGCATTGAATACCGCAAGCAAATATACGTTGTAGAGATAAAATTAATCCGGGATTATAACGCGGCCGAGGAGATCGCCAGGGAAGGGCTGGAGCAGATTAGAGCTTACCGTGACCGCCCGGGGAAAAGCCAGCCGGCGTACCTGGTGCTGTTCGACCGGCGGGAGGAGGCGAAAAAGACGCCCTGGGAAGAATGGCTTGGCTGGGAAAAGCGGGATGGGGTAACAGTGGTGAGGTGTTAGGGGGATTCGGGAGGGAATGGATAGGCAAGAGAGGCTTGACCGGCGAAACCTGCCGTAAAAAGTCAACAAAGGGGAGGAGTAAGATTATGTAAGCCATACGTTTTGTCTTTTCAATATCCGCCTTCATCATCATTTTGCATAATTCTTTAAAACTTACTTTTGGTTTCCATCCTAATATTCTTTCCGATTTTTCCGAATTGCCTATGAGTAGTGCAACTTCAGCAGGGCGATAATAACGGGCCGTTAGGCTCCCCGCCGGGAGAGGGCGGGCGGCGAACACCAGGGCCGCAGGGTGGAGAGCCTGGCTCCTTTTCCGATAAGGAATTAGAGATCCCGTCGTGCCGGGGTCAATTTTTTCACCTGGGGGTGTATCCAGGCGTGTAGCCGTTATACTCCCAAAGGGGGCTTTTTATGCGGATCAAGGAAAGTTACAGTCTTTACAAAAGGTGCCTTTCTTCAGGCCGTGTGGTATTTTATTACCGGACTTATGATCACAATGGGAACCGGACATCCGGGCGTTCCACGGGACAGAGTACCCGGACGGCGGCCAGGGAATTCTGCAACCGTTTGCTCAGGGAAAACAGGCTCATTCCGGGTCAGGAGGAATGTGCGTCGGCGCCATTTTTTAGGGATTACGCCCGGGGGTTTTGGGATTACGAAACCAGTTCCTACTTAAAAAGCCGCAAAGGACGGCGGCCCATCAGCAGGGGTTACGCGACTCAGGGAGAATATGCGGTGCGGAACCATCTTATTCCGGTCTTTGGAGACAAACGGCTTAATGTCATCACAGAATTTGATATTGATTCCTGGCTGGCCGCCTTCAAAGATCGGGAATATATCACAAACGACAAGATCACTAAACGGCACTACAAAAGCAATACCGCTAATCTTGCGTTCAAGATTCTGCGGATCATGCTCAACTACGCGGTAAAACAAAAACTGATCGTTTCAAATCCCTGTAAAGGGATCGAGATGTTAAACATCAACGATGAAAAAAAGATAGAGATACTAAGCTCCGATGAAGTAAAAAAATTATTCCCATCGGATTGGGGAAAGGTCTGGGATGAGGAAATCTTTTACGTGCTGAATAAGCTTGCCGCCTGTACGGGCATGCGGCATGGAGAGCTTCTGGGCTTACGGGGGGAATTTGTTTATGAGACCCATATTGATGTATGCGCTCAGTACAATCGCTACGGATACCAGGATGTTAAAACCCACAAGCCGCGTAATATTCCTGTTCCACCGGGAGTTCAGGAGGATCTGAAAATATTAGTGCAGAAAAACGGTAAGGGTTATCTTTTCTCCCGTGACGGCGGGAACAAACCGGTTACCCGGAAGTACGTTTACCTGAGCCTGTACAAGGCTCTTGAGCGTATCGGCATTGGTGAAGAAGAGCGGAAACGGCGGAACCTGTCCATGCATGGGTGGCGGCATTTTCTCAATACCACCCTTCTTATGGCAAATATCCCCGATGCCAAGGTTATGTCGGTTACGGGGCATGCGTCCCGGAAAATGAAAGAACGCTACACTCATTTTGACAATACTAAAATGACTGACGTTATCGCGGTACAGGAGCGCCTGCTTTTACCGGAGGCTTCCAAACGGATGATCCTGTCTACAAATTAGCGTTTATAAGGAGAGGTTTTCCCAAAACCTCAGCTTTTGGGAAAACCTCCGGAATCTCAGAGTTGGCTTCTCTCCAGCTTTTGCGCGGATCAAACCCGAGGAACCCCAAGAGCCAGTTCAAAACCAACCGGGATGGAACTGGCCCGTTTTGTTCTCCCGCCCTGCTATCCCTTCTTTTGCTGTTCCTCTTTTATCCTGACAATTCCGAAAGGGGGATAGGTTTAGGGCTGTCATTTTCCCCTTCGGAGCGGGAAAGCTCCTCCATAAGCTCCCGGCCCCGTTTGGAGAGTTTGGCGGGTATTTGAACCATAAATTTGATGAAAAGGCTGCCCCGGCGGCCGCCTGAGGGAATACCCTCATCCCGGATGCGGAGCATCTTGCCGTTCTGGATCCCCGGCGGGACTTTTACCTTGATGGTTTTGCCGTCCAGGGTACTTACATGGATCTCCGATCCCAGCGCCGCCTGGGGCACCGAGATGGGAACCGCGCAGTACAGATCCAGATCCTGGCGTTCAAAATATTCGTGGGGCCTTACCCGGATGAACACGTAAAGATCCCCCGGCGGTCCGCCGTTGAGGCCCGCGTCTCCCTGGCGGGAAATGACCAGCCTGCGGCCGCTTTCCACCCCCGGTGGGATGGAGACCATGATCTTCTGGCGTTTTTTCTGCGCCCCGGAACCTCCGCATTCCTTGCAGGGGTGTTCGATGATGTAACCTTCCCCGCCGCAGTTGGGACAGGTGGAGGCCACCGAAAAGAACCCCTGGCTGTGCCGCACCTGGCCGGAACCCTGGCAGGTAGGACAGACCTTCTTTCCCGATCCTCCCGCCGCGCCAGAACCGTGGCAAGCGGGGCAGGTTTCGTTCCGGGAATACTGAATTTCCACCTTGGTCCCGAAAACCGCATCCTTAAAGGGTATCTCCACATCGTAACGGAGATTCGCCCCCTGCCGGACGCTGCTTCCTCCCCCTCCGCCCCGCCGGCCGCCGCCAAAGAAGGTATCGAATATGCCGCCAAAGCCCCCCAGATCGCCAAATATGTCCTCAAAACCCCGGAAAGCCTGGGAAAAATCCCCGTGGCTGGCGCCGGACATACCCTCCACCCCGGCAAAACCGAACTGGTCATAGGCGGACTTCTTCTGGTCGTCGGAGAGTATCTCGTAGGCCTCGGTAGCCTCTTTGAATTTTTCCTCCGCTTCCTTGTTTCCCGGATTCTTGTCCGGGTGGTACTGAATGGCAAGCTTCCGGTATGCTTTTTTTATATC
>JAITJI010000108.1 GCA_031279015.1 Spirochaetaceae bacterium | reverse complement strand
TTAAAGCAGTAGAGTTCGCTCCAGTTCTTGTGGGTTACGTTCTGGTTCCCAAAGCCCGTGAGGGTGATCTTCTCCTTGACGATGGGATAACCGGTGGGGTTGAAATTCGCGCTTGGCCCAACTGAGGTATTACCGCTTTGCTTAGTACCGCCCGCCATGACGAGCTGTACGGCAATCAGCGCCGCCGCCGCCGCTAAACTGATTCTCTTTATCATAATTCTTCTCCTTGCTGTATCGTTAGCCTTTTATTGCCCCCAGCATGACGCCTTTTACAAAGTGCCGCTGGATAAAAGGATAAACTACCATTACTGGTACGCTCGCCACAATGATGAGCGCGTATTTGATGGCCTCCCCCTGGAGAACCTGATCGGCAAAGCCCTGGGTATCCACCAACTCCTGCACCTGGGAGAGAAGAAGTATCTCTCGGAGGAACAACTGCAGGGGGTATTTGACCCGGGATGTCAGGTAGAGTAGGGCCTGAAAATACTGATTCCAGTGGGCTACTCCATAAAACAGGCATATTACCGCGATGATGGAATGGGAGAGGGGTAGGATGATCCGGAACATGATGTAGAGCTGGCTTGCCCCATCAGCCTCGGCGGACTCGATGAGGGAGTCGGGGATCGCCGTCTGGAAGTAGGTCCGCATGACCACCATGTTGTACATGGATATCGCCCCGGGGAGGATCATGGCCCACATGGAATTGAGGAGCCCCACCTTCTTTACCACAAGGTAGGTGGGGATCATCCCGCCGGAGAAGAACATAGTCAGGGCAAACAGCATGGTTAAAAAGGTGCGGCCAAAAAGATCCTTCCGGGAAAGGATGTAGGCGCCGAAGAAGGTGAGGGTTATGTTTGTCGTGGTCCCGAAGATCACGAGGATGAGCGAATTCCTATAGCCCATCATAAGATCCTGGTGCTTGAAAACATCGGTATAGGCGCTGATACGGGGCTCGATAGGCCAGAGAACCATCCTCCCCTGTAACACCGCCAAGGGGGAGGAGATGGACGCGCTGACCACATAGACTAGGGGATACAGTACCAGTAGGAAGATGACGATACATACCCCCAGGTTCAAAATGTCGAATATCAAATCACTTCGGGATCGCCGTATCTTCATTGGACTTCCTCCTTAAAACAAGCTAATTTCGCCGGACTTTTTCGCGAAGGTATTGACGATGACCAGCAGGGTACAGTTGATCACCGAGTTGAAGAGCCCTACGGCCGAGGCGAAAGATATTTGGGCATCCACCATGCCCGCCCGGTATACATAGGTGGAAATGACATCAGAGGCGGGCATGTTCAGACTGTTCTGCATCAAAAAGACTTTCTCGAAACCCACACTCATAAGATGGCCGCACTGGAGGATCAGCAGGATGATGATGGTGGGCATGATACTGGGGAGCGTTACGTGGATGATCCGCTTGAAGGTCGAGGCTCCGTCTACTACAGCCGCCTCAAAAAGGTTGGGATCGATGCCGGCGATTGCAGCGATATAGATGATGGAACTCCAACCGCAGTTCTGCCAGATGCCGGAAAAGACGTAGAGTGTCTTGAACCAGCCGGGCTCCGCCATAAAGAACACCGCATCCCCGCCCAGGGTCCGGATTGCGAGATTGACGATACCGGTCCGGGGGGAGAGCATAGTGGTCATCATCCCTACCGTCACTACTACTGAAAGAAAGTGGGGGGCGTAGGTAAGCATCTGCATGGTTTTGCGGAACTTGTTGGACCGGAGTTCGCTTAACAAAATGGCTAGTATGATGGGCGCGGGGAAGGCAATGGCCAACTGGTATAAGCTTATCCCCAGGGTATTCCTGATAATGCGTACAAACTGGTAGGAATTAAAAAACCGCAAAAAATGCTTGAACCCCACAAAGGGGCTGCCGAAAATTCCGTCCATAGGGTTGTAATCCCGGAAAGCAATCTGTACGCCCCACATCGGCCAATAGTGAAAGATAACAAAGTAGGCGATCACCGGAATAAGGCACAGATAGAACTGCCAATACTTATGTGCCGACCGGCTGATACGTCGCCTTATGATTCTGTCCATATATGTTCCTCAGAGGTACTGTCCGATATGTTTTTTTGCCAGCAGCAGGCCGGCCTTTACCTTCTCTTCACTGCCGCTCCAGACGGGGTCTTCATGCTCAATGCTGATAACACCGGTATAGCCAATCTCGTAGAGCCGGGAAACTATTTTTGACCAGTTCAGGTCCCCCAGCCCGGGCAGGCGGTAACGCCACCAGAGATTTTTTTGATTGCCGTGGGGAGCGTTAAGGGAATCCTGTTTCTGGGAAAAATGCTGCAGGATTCCGATCCGTTTAAGGCTTTGCGGATCGACTTCGCAATCTTTTCCGTGGACATGGAATATCCGGTCCCGGTATTGAAGAATAAGATTGTAGGGTTCGATGAACTGCCAGACCAGATGGGAGGGATCGTACACCAGCCCCACTCGGTTTGAACCGATCTTTTCAAAAAGCAGGTCCCAGAACCATGGAGATGTGGCGATGTTGCCCATGAGAGGGCAATTTTCAAAACAAAGTTTTACTTCGTTCTTTTCCGCTTCTTCGGCAAAGCCCTTAAAGAGTTCCGCCACCGCGTCCAGACTTGCCTCACCGTGAAACCCTGCGGGGTGTTCCCGGGAAAAAGACGCCCCCGTGACGCCGGTGGAACAGATCACCTTTTCTATACCGAACTTTTTTGCGGAACGGATCCGCTCAAGCAGACCGGCTCTGAATTTTTCCGCTTCCTCCGCTTTTTCGGAAAGAAAATTCCGGCAGTAGATAAAGGCGGAAAAACTGATCTTTCCCTGGGAGAGTACCGCATTGAATGTTTTTTCATCAATAGGAATACTGGGTCCGATTTCCAGTGTTTCAAAACCCTGAGCCGCGGCCCAGTCCGCTATGAAGGTAATATCTCGCTGCCCCTGGTTCACCAGGCTATTGGTGATAAAACCGGTTTTCATACTGTTACCACCTGGCCGCTCTCCGCGGCCTCGTTGATTTTATCCAGCAGGTACTGGATGTAAAGCCCCCGGTCAATGTCCCGTCCGGCGGTTCCGCCGTTTTTTATGGCGTCGATAAAATCTATCACCAGCCCCCGGTGCCCTCCACGGCCAAAGAATTCCCCGGGAATATCCCGGAATTCCAGGGGGCCGGCGTATCCTCCCTTTTTATCCTTAAACTGTACGCCGAGTTTTTTGTCTTCCCGGCTGTTGAAATACAGTATCCCTCCCTCGCCGGTTATCTGCAGGGTCTGGAAAGGCATACCGATCCGGCAGGCATAGAAGGAACAGAGACTGCCCTTCCCGGTAAGCGCGTTGAAAACCGCGCAGTCGTCGTTGGTTACCGGCATAAAGCCCGTCCCCTCAATCGCGGGCCGGTTGGTGATAAAGGTGTTCTTAAAACCCTGGACTTTCTCTATCTTCCCGTTTTCTTCCGCCAAAAGATAATCCGCCAGATCCAGCATGTGGCTGCCGAAATCGGGCAGGGCCCCGGCGCCGGACTGTTCTTTGTCCATCCGCCATTCCCGCTTTACCTTGACCGGGTCGGCGATTCGGGAACCTCCCAGTTGCTGGACGCAGGAGTAAACCCGGCCGATTTTGCCCTCGTCGATAAGGCTCTTCATGTACCGGATGGCGGGAATGTCCCGGTAATTAAAGCCCACCATGGAGACAAGCTTATTCGTGTGTCCCCGCAGGCAGTCAACTAATTTTTTCCCCTCGGCATAAGAACTGGAAAGGGGCTTTTCGCAGATGAAGTGCTTTCCCGCATCCACCGCCGCCCGGGCCACATCGAAGTGCCTGTTGTTAGGTACGCAGATACTCAGGGCATCAGTCTTATCAAACAGTTCCTGAAGGGACGCGCAGACCGTCCCATAGGATATATTGTTTTCCTTTACAAACTGTTCGGCCCTGCCGGGGACGATGTCGTAGAAGGCTGTAATCTCCGCCTCCTCCAGTCCCTGATAAGCCTTGATATGGGACTTGGCGATGCCGATGGTATAACCTGTACCAACAATGCCGATTCTTAGTTTATTCATCAAACACTCCTTTTGGTTTGGAATTATCACGCTTTAGCTTTTTACCGCTCCGGCCACGCCGTTTACAAAATATTTCTGACAGCATATAAATCCGGTAATCACCGGGAAGATAGCCAGTACGCCCCCCGCGGCGATGGCCCCCCAGTCAACGATATTTTCTCCCCTAAAGGCATAAAGCCCCACCGCCAGGGTCCGGGATTTTGGATAGTTGAGGGTGAGTACCAGGGGAAGCATAAACGAATTCCATGTCCAGATTGATTCCATGATGACGGTGGTAAGCACCATTGGTCTTGCCAGGGGCAGCATGATCCGGATGAAGGTTTTTATAAAATCGCAGCCGTCAATCACCGAAGCTTCTTCAAGCTCTTTGGGGATTTGTTTGTAGTAACTGGAAAAAAGCATG
>JAITJI010000107.1 GCA_031279015.1 Spirochaetaceae bacterium | reverse complement strand
ACCTTTGACGTGTGTATTGATTACCGGCACAATCAGAACACCCTTAAATTCCTTTCAAAACTAAAGGATGTACCCTGTATCCTGGATCATATCGGCAAGCCGGATATCAAAGGCGGAGGACTTGAGCCCTGGAGGTCGGAGATCAAACTGTTTGCCCAGTTTCCCAATCTGGTGTGTAAGGTGTCAAGCCTTGCCACCGAGGCGGATCACAAAAATTGGACCATAGAGGATCTCCGTCCCTATGTGGACGTCATCTTTGAAGCCTTTGGATTTGACCGGGTCATCTTTGCCGGTGACTGGCCGGTCTCTTCCCAGGCAGCCGCATATCCCCTTTGTGTGGAGACTCTGCTTACCCTGGTGAAAGGGGCCACCCATGATGAACTGTACAAACTGTTCCGCAAGAACGCTGAGGATTTTTATCGCATATAATGGATATGAAAATGGACGGGAAGGTCGTCATAATTGCCGTCGGTCTTTCGTCCGGAAAGCCTCATCCTTGAACGGCTGAGCCGTGTCCTTGACCGTTTGGGCTTTATGAATAAGAGGGGGGGGATGCTTAGGAAGATCATTGTTTTGCTGATTGTTATTTTCACCGGAAATACGACTATTTGCCCCGATGCAATGGGATGGCAGGAAATGAAACTAATCGCTGAGCATGTAAAGGTTGATTTTTCATTGTTTCCGACTACAAATGTGTGGGAGAAGAAGATCTGTTCTCCTGTTTTAGATTCCCCGAATAAAAGAAATTACCGGACAATAATAACCAATGCGTCAAAGAACGAACCGAATTTTGACGGAAAATACCGGATTGTTGAATTTGGCATGGGCAGCGGCATCCAGTATTTTTTTATTATAGATTTAAATACCGGTAATGTGTATGAGGGTAAATTTTCTTCGTCCGGTATAACATATTCACTGAATAGCTCGCTGATAATTATAAACCCTGTAGAAAATATGATTTGGGAAGACAATGATGCCGTGCCGTTATGGTCTCATATAGAGTACATAAAATGGAATGGGCAGGAATTTGTCGGATTGCTGGTAATAAATTGGTTTATTCAGGATGATGAATGGCGATAGCCGGGACTTGTGAACGGAATAGTTTGTAGGATACCCTATTGGAATGGAGATAATTGATTCTGAGCCGCCGGAAGCCGTCCGGGAGAGTAAAGCCTATCTGACCCGGCAGATCATAACCTGTCTTGGAAACAAAAGGGCCTTGCTGGATTTTATCGGCAAGGGCATAAGAAGCGTTCAGAACAAATTGGGCAAAGAGAAACTGTCCATCTTTGATGCGTTCAGCGGTTCCGGCATTGTGGCGCGCTACTGTAAACGGTATGCGGATCTGTTGATAGCCAACGATCTGGAACGGTACTCTGCCGCTGTTAACGAATGTTACCTCTCCAACCGGGATGTTGTCAATCTGGGGGAATTAAAAAAAACCTACCGTAGATTGACTGCCGGAATGAATGATGCGTCCTTGAGGCGGGGGATCATCGCGGAACTCTACGCCCCCAAAGATACCGCCTGTATACAGCCCCATGAACGGGTTTTCTATACTCCCCGGAATGCCATGTACATCGACACCCTGCGGCAATTAATTGAAGAGCTTCCGGACCCGGAAAAAAAGTATTTTCTGGCGCCCCTCCTGTCGGAGGCTTCTATTCATGCAAACACCTCAGGCGTTTTTAAGGGATTCTACAAGAACCGTGAAACCGGCCTGGGTCAGTTTGGCGGAAAGAATCAGGACTCTCTGTCCCGGATAACGGGGAAAATCCGCCTGCCTTTTCCGGTTTTCAGTAATTTTAACGCGGAGGTACTGATATACAATGAAAATTCCAATGACCTCATACAAAGACTGCCTGAAGTAGACCTGGCCTATGTGGACCCCCCCTATAATCAGCATCCCTACGGCGCTAATTACTTTATGCTGAACCTCATTGTGGACTACACCCGGCCCGAACACATCAGCGGCGTTTCCGGTATCCCCGCAGACTGGAACCGCTCGGATTATAACAAGCCGGGCAGCGCCTATGCTGCGTTGTACGAACTGGTGTCCCGGATCAGGGCAAAATATGTTCTCGTCTCCTTTAATTCCGAAGGTTTCATTACCCTTCCGGAGATGAAGGATATGCTGCAAAGGATTGGGAAGCTGGAGATTCTGGAAACAGACTACAATACCTTCCGGGGAAGCAGAAATCTGCATAGCCGGGGTATTCATGTAAAGGAATATCTCTACCTGCTGGAAAAATGAGAACCCGGCAGAGACCGTCCGGCCGGATGTTTAACTGGGCTGTTGCTTGTCTCCCCGTAAGGGAGCTTCCTGGTACTTGAAGGGATTGAGCAATCGCAGAGCCTTGATGCGGTATTGATTGGAAGGCAGGCTCCGGGGTATGGCGGCGTCTTTGCTTTCAATAAAGAGGACAATTTCCTGTTCGTCTATTCCGGAATTCTCCACGTCATGACCCCTCTTAATCAAGATTATATCCTTATACAGTATCGACATCCCGGGAGGAAACTTAACAGGGAAATACCGGCCGGAAACATGCCCGCAGCCGGGGGAGCGGGGACAAGTCCCGTTTCCCCCAACCCTTCCGGGGTCTGCAAAGTCCTTCTGCAGGGTTACCGGTTCCCCAGCCGCCTGAGCCGATCACAGGCCTCTTCCACATCGGAGCGGTGGCCAAAGGCGGAGAAGCGGACAAAGGATTCCCCCGCAGGACCAAAGCCGGAACCCGGGGTGGTGACCACCTGGCACTTTTCCAGAATTTCTGCAAAGACATCCCAGCTTTTACGGCCGGGGAAGCGGGCCCAGACATAGGGGGAGTTGTCTCCTCCCACACAGGAGATCCCCAGATCTCCCAGGGCGGAACGGATCAGCGCCGCGTTTTTCAGGTAGAAGTCGCAGAGCTGCCGGATCTCCGCCAGGCCCTCCGGTTCCAGGGCGGCAAGTCCCCCGTACTGGGCAATGTTGGAGGCGCCGTTAAAGATGGTGCCGCAGACCCGGGCCCAGTCGGCATTGAGGCTCTCCCCCCCGCCGTATTTCAGTTCCGCCGGAACCACGGTCCAGCCCAACCGAACTCCGGTAAAGCCCGCAGGTTTGGAGAAGGAATTCACTTCTATGGCGCAGGCCGCTGCCCCTTCAATTTCAAAGATGCTTTTGGGGAGGCCGGGGTCCCGGATGTATTCCCCGTAGGCAGCGTCATACACGATGATGCAGCCCCTTTCCCGGGCGGCCGCGACCAGGGCCCCAAGCTGCTCCCGGGTGGCTGCCACGCCGGTGGGGTTGTTGGGGGAACAGAAATAGAAGAGCCCATCCCGGGGCAAGAGTGATAGGTCGGGGAAGTAGTTGTTTTCCGCGGTGCAGGGCAGGTAGACTAGCCCCCCGTAACCCGTACCCGCCCAGGCCCCGGCAGCGCCGATCAGTACCGAGCCGTCCACGTAAACCGGATAGGATGGGTCCTGGACCGCCACCGGGACGCCTGCGCCAAAGAGGAGCTGAAGCCGGCCGATGTCACATTTAGCCCCGTCGGAGATAAAGATCTCCTCCGGACCGAAGGCGCCCCGGTAGAACACCCGGGAGATCCCCTTCCGGAGTTCCAAAAAACCCTCATCGGTGTAGCCTGAATAGCCCTCCGCCGTACCAAGCCGCCGGGCCCCCTCTGTAAGACCCCGGTTGATGTGGGGTAAAATGGGTTCGGTAGTGTTTCCCACCCCCAGGCTGATGATCCGTTTCTCCGGCGCGGCCGTCTCCGGGTGGGCGGCGGCGTATTCCCGGCGGCGCCTGGCGATCTCCGGGAAAAGGTAGCCTGCCTTTATATTGGCGATACAGGGATTGCGTTTTATCATGGGAAAACTCCTTATTCCTTTGTCAATAGGGGATTAAAATGGATTAGGGCCTCTGTATCCAGGGTGGCAAAATAATCCTCCATGGTTTCGGGCCGGCGGATCATCACAACAGAATTGTCCGGACGGAGCAGGAGTTCCCCGCACCGGAGTTTGCCGTTGTAGTTAAAGCCCATGGCCCTGCCGTGGGCTCCGGCATCATGGATGATGACCTGATCTCCGGTGTCGATCTTCGGCAGCCTCCGCTGAACCGCGAATTTGTCGTTGTTTTCGCAGAGGCTCCCCACCACATCGTAGGTTTCGGTGAGGGGGGCATCTTCCTTCCCCATAACGGTGATGTGATGGTAGGCCCCGTAGAGACCCGGCCGCATGAGGTCCGCCATACATGCGTCCAGGCCGATGTACTCCCGGTATATGCTTTTGCTATGTATGGCCGTTGTCACCAGCCAACCGAAGGGGCCTGTAATCGCCCGGGCCATTTCGGTACGGATCCCCAGGGGATCCAGGCCCGCAGGGAGGATGATCTCTTCGTAGGCTGCCTTAAGTCCGGCGGTGAGACGTTCAAAATCAAGGGCCTCATCCTCCGGCCTATAGGGAATACCCACCCCTCCCCCCAGGTTGACAAATTCGATTCGGACTCCGGTCCGCTCCAGGATCTCTGCGGCAAGTTCAAAGAGGAGCCTGCCGGTTTCGATGTGGTATTCAACCTTAAGCTCGTTGGAGGCCACCATAGTATGCAGGGCGAAACGTTTGGCCCCCCTGTCACGGAGCAAGCTAAACCCCCGGATAATCTGTTCCCGGGTAAAGCCGTACTTCGCCTCCTCCGGTTTCCCGATGATGGCATTCCCCCCCTTGAGGGGTCCGGGATTGTACCTGCAGGAGATCAGCTCCGGAATACCCGCGGTCCGCTCAAGGAAGTCGATATGGGAAAAATCGTCCAGATTGATGACGGCCCCCAGTTTCCGGGCCTCCCGATACTCTTCCGCAGGAGTTTCGTTGGAAGTAAACATGATATCCTCACCCCGTATACCCGCCATATCCGCCAAAAGCAGTTCCGGATAGCTGGCGCAGTCTGCCCCCAACCCCTCATCGGCGAGGATCTTCAGGATAAAGGGATTTGGCAGGGCTTTAACGGCAAAATGTTCTTTATAGGATGGGAATTTTGCAAAGGCCCCGGCAATATGCCGGACATTACGGCGGATGGCCATTTCATCGTAGAGATAGAAGGGTGTAGGATACCGGTGGATCACCGCCTTAAGCGCGGCCCTGTCCAGGGGAAATTTTTTACCGTTCATGCGTGTCCGTCCTCTTAGGATCCGCGCAAGAATAAAATAGCATACATTTTATTCTAATTACTCGCTCAATAAGGAAACAGCATAACTAATCGGTTATGTTGTTTCTGCGCGGGTCCTTATTGATAAAAGTTCTTACGGCTTGGAATCAGAACCGGCAATTCCAGCCAAGGGCTCCGATTCCGGCCGGCGGTTTCAACCTTCCGGTATATAGCCCTTTGCCCTCAACAGCTCCGCGTTGAGGATACCTCCACCCGCGGCGCCCCGCACCGTATTGTGGGACAGGGCGGTGAACCGGAGATCAAAGACATTACAGGGCCGGATCCGGCCAATCGTTACCGCCATAGCCTTGTCGGCGTCCCGGTCCTTCCGGGGCTGGGGACGATTTTCCTCCTCCCGGATGATGATGGGGCGCCTGGGGGCCATGGGCAGGTCCAGTTCCTGGGGCAGGGCGCTAAAGGACAACCAGATCCGTTTTACCTCCTCAATGGAGGGTTTTTTTTCACCGAATTCCAGGCTGACGCAGGCGGTATGCCCGTCCGTCACCGGGACCCGGTTGCAGTGGGCGCTGATCCGGGGGAGGCTCCGGCTTTCGATTCTGCCGTTCCTGATATCCCCCAGGATCTTCAGGGGTTCCTGTTCGGTTTTTTCTTCCTCCCCGCCGATATAGGGCAACACATTGTCAATCATATCGAGACTCGCCACTCCGGGATACCCGGCGCCGGATACCGCTTGCAGGGTACTCACGATGATCCGCCTTACATCGTAACCTTCCCGGATAAGGGCAAAGAGGGGGGTCATATAGCTTTGTATGGAACAGTTCGGTTTAACCGCAATAAATCCCTGGTTCCAGCCCCGGGCTTTACGCTGCAGGGGAATGATGTCCGTATGATGAGGATTCACTTCGGCAATAAGCATAGGCACATCCGCCGTCCAGCGATGGGCCGAGTTGTTGGATACCACGGGAATGCCCGCAGCCCCATAGGCCTCTTCCAGCGTCCGGATCTCATCCTTCCCCAATTCCAGAGCGGAAAAAACAAAGGCGCAGTCCCCCCGTTTTGCCGCGGCAAGGGCGGCGGATATATCGTTGGCGTTTTCCACCACGAGGTTTCCCACCCCGGAGGCGCAGCCGGCAATGACGTCATCCCCCTGGAGCCTTTCACCGTGCTGCCATCGTCCCGTCACCGCTTCCCGGTAGGTTTTACCGGCGCTCCGGGAGGACGCCGCCACATAGCGGACTTCAAACCAGGGATGATCCGCCAGGAGGGCAATGTACTGCTGCCCCACCATACCGGTTGCTCCGAGTACTCCTACGGGAATCTTGGCCATCTGTTTTCTCCTCCGCCCTTTGTCCGGTTAGCCCTGTAGTTTTATGCCAAGGTCCTGCATTGCCTTCCGCAGAACTGCTGCGCCCGGGTCCCCCAGCGAGCCCAGAGGGAGCCGTACCGGCCCCCCCGGAAGTCCCGTCCAGGTCATGGCCGCCTTTATGGGAATGGGGTTCGTTTCGACAAAGGCAGCCTTGATCAGGGGCAACAGTTCATAGTGGAGCCGGCGGCCTTCCGCAAAATCACCTTCCAGACAGGCATGCGCCAGGGCAGTGACCTTGGCGGGTACCAGATTAGAGAGTACCGAAACAACCCCGTCACCGCCAAGGGCCAGCAGGGGCAGAGTAAGGGCATCATCCCCGGAAAGGACGGTAAAAGGCCGGCCCCCGGCCCGTCCGGGGATTGCGATCTCCCGGATCACATCCCCTATCTGGCTGATATCCCCGGACGCTTCCTTAACCCCGATAATGCCGGGAATGGCGGCGAGTTTTTCCATCAGAGGAAGGGAGATATTCCGTCCGGTCCGGGATGCAATGTTGTACACCAGTACGGGCAGTTCCCCCTCCCGGGCAACAGCCTCAAAGTGACGGAACAGTCCATCGTCGTTGGGCTTGTTGTAGTAGGGAGTGACCACCAGGGCGGCGTCGGCCCCCAGAGCCCTTGCCCGTTTTGCATACTTTACGGCATATTTAGTCGCGTTGGAACCGGTTCCAATTATAACCGGGACACGGCCCTTTGCCTCTTCCACCGCAATACGGATGAGCTTTTCCTCCTCATCTTCCTCCAGGGTCGGGGTTTCACCGGTGGTTCCCAGGGGAACAATGCCGTCTATGCCTTCTGCAAGCTGAAAGGCTACCAGCCGCCTGAAGCCTTCATAATCGACCTCACCGTTGGGCAGCATGGGGGTAATAAGCGCCGTAAAAGCGCCCCTGAATCGGGTCATGGCACTCCTCTCACCTATCGTTTTTTAAGAGTTCATCGATAAGTTCAATGGCCTCATCGAAATTGGAGAAGAGAATATTTTGGGAAATATTCTGTAACTTTCCGGCAAGCTCTTTTTCCCATTTTCGGGCCAAAAGAGATCGTATCATCTGATCGTATTTTTGCATATCCATGTTGTCCAGCGCTTCCCGGAGTTCCTCAAGTTCCCCCCGGATAAGGCCGGGATCCCCGCCCTCCACCGGTTCGACCTCCCCGATATTACGGGCCTCCAGGGCGGCGCCGATCTTCCCCAGGCAGTCCTCCAGGTTACGGAGAAAAACCTCGTTATTGGCGCCGATAAAGGCTTCATCCCTGTTTTTCCCCGCCGCTTCCAGTTCCTTTGCCGCCACCGAAAGGGCCGTAGCGCCGATGCTGGCGGAGGCGCTTTTCATGGCATGAACATAGGTGGTGTAGAGGGGAAGGTCCCCCTTCTCCAGAGCCGTCCGGATCTCCCGGATCTTTTCCTTTCCGTCATTGAAATAGCTTTTCAGGCTTTCAAGGTAATACTCCGGGGTTCCGCCGGTCATGGATATCCCCGTCTGTACATCAATCCCCTCAATTACGAGAACGTCCTGTTCGGCGGTTTCCTCCCCGGTATCGGGGAGGAGTTCCTCCACATCGGAGTCTTCAATATAGGTTTGCTTCTTCTCCGGGGGGATCCATTTGTCAAGGATCTTGTTCAATTTGACGGTTTCAATAGGCTTGGCAAGGAAATCGTTCATACCGTTTTTCATGAACATCTCCTTCATCCCGGAAACCGCATTAGCCGTCAGGGCAACTATCGGCACCTTTTGGAAGTAATTATCCTCTCCCTGCCTGGCGCGGATTATCGACGTAGCCTCAATGCCGTCCATCTCCGGCATCATGTGATCCATAAATACAATGTCGTAACGGTTTTTTGCCACCATATCGATAGCTTCCCGGCCGCTCTTACAGATATCGATATGCATCTTGAAGGGGAGCATGAGACCCCGGGCGACGATCAGGTTGGTGTTGATATCGTCCACGATGAGAATCCGGGCCTCCGGAGCGATAAACCGAATGGCATTGGAATCTTCCCGGAAATTTGAATAGTCGGCTATATTGTTCAGGACATTGGCGATGGTCATGGAATGGACCGGCAGGGGAATCATGCGGACCTTGGGAACGCTTATCTGGGTCCCATACTCCGCCATAACCACTATTTTGGAATTGATCTGCATTTTTTCCACCACCTGGAGCACCCCCTCCAGGGCAACATAGGAGACAAAAATATAGGGATAGATCCTTTCCAGCAGGGCCTCATAGAATTTGGACTGAAGGCTTACCCAGTTGCAGCTTACCCCAAGGTTCGCAAAGGCCTGTAGCATGGATTCGGCGTTTTCCTTATGGATTTCGTAGAGCAGCACCGATTTGGTTTCCGGCGCTTCGACCTGGGCAATGACGGCATTCCCGGTGACCTCCTGGGGAATCTCCATGGTAAAGGTACTGCCCTCTCCATACACACTGGAGAAGAAGATGTCCCCGCCCATGAGAACGCAGAGATTCTTCGATATGGCTAGTCCCAGGCCGGTTCCCTCAATGCTCCGGTTCTTGGTGGTATCCACCTGAACAAAATTGCCAAAGAGCTTAGGGATATCCGCTTCTTTTATACCAATACCCGTATCAGTCACACTGATGACCAGATTCACCACCCCCTCGTTCAGCATGATGCCCTTCACCGTCAGGGTGATGAAGCCCCTTTCCGTATATTTTACCGCATTGGAAAGGAGATTCATCAGAATCTGCCGGATCCGGATCACATCCCCCTTGAGGTTGTTGGGAATGGTTCCGTCAATATACGTGAGGATCTGGATTGGTTTTTCCAGTACCTTTATGCGGATCACGCTGATCACGTCGTTCAGGAGGGAGGAAAGCTGGTAGTCCCCGGTGATGATGTCCATCTTTCCGGATTCGATTTTGGAGAAATCCAGTATGTCGTTGATGATGGCCAGGAGATTGGTACTTGCCTGCTTTATGTTCATCACATATCCGTAGATGGTTTGGGAAATATTTTCCCGCAGGATAAGCTCCGCCATCCCCACAATGGCGTTCATAGGGGTTCGGATCTCATGGCTGGTATTGGCCAGGAAAGCGCTTTTGGCCTTGTTGGCCTGTTTCGCCGCCTCCATGGCCTCCCGGATGTCCGTAAGGTCATGGAAAAGCATGATAGCCCCCTCCATGTTGCCGTTGTTATCCACCATGGGGGAAAAATGAATAGTATAGTTCCGGGGATTTTCCCCCTTACTGAAATCTATAATCTTGTCCACCGTAACGTTCTGCCTGTCTCGAATTGCGTTACGGAAGGCAAGGACCATCTCATCAAGTTCCCCGGGTTCAAGAAAGGGCACAAAAACTTCGGCAAAGGTTCTGCCGCCGATGACAGAGAAATTGGGGATCCTTGCCCGTTTGAGGAATACATCGGTACAGTAGGCAAACCGGTTGTACTTGTCAAACATCAGGATAATATCAGGACTGTTTTCCAGAAGGAGCTTGAGGAATTTGTCCCGGTTTGCCTGTTCCATCAGGGCTGCGGAACTAAGCTCGACGGAAACGTCGGTGTGCGCCCTGGTCCGTTCCATAAGATCCTGAAGGGACTGTAGCTGCCGGCTAAGCTTGCGATTTTCCCTTATTTGTCTGTCAAGTTCGGCCTGCATCTCTTCCGGGCTTTTCTTTTGTGAAATTGTTTCACCGTTGGAGGCGGTGGTTACTCCTGCATCCATTTTTCTTCCTTAAAAATATTCAAAATAACAAGGACAAACCTGAGAACCATTGACGAAAAATTACAAAACTTGCAACAGACCTTAGTCCGCACTGGCTGCCCGGGTTTTCGGCCAAGTCTAATCACACTTTTCTGCATTGTCCCTGTTATCGAACGAACAACTGATAAGGGTTACATTGTGAAAGCGATTCTTCAATTTGCCGTCACTGGTCAGGACAGGACAGATCTCTCCTCCCGAATAGGCGAACATATAGGGCCTGCCGGTTCCCATGGCTTCCCTGGCCGTCCTGAGTTCCGCCATAGCGTCAAACCCCAGGGCAAAATTACGAACTGCGCAGGAGAAGAAGAGTATGCCCTCCTGCTGTTTCGCCAGCAGGTCCTTTACGGCATTGGATGCGGTTTTGACTACATCCTGCATATCAATGGAACCCACTGCCAGGGAACAGCCCTCCTGTACCGTCCCCCCGCAGACAAGATATCCCTCGGGGGACTGGAAATGAATGGTCCGGGCTACCGGTTTTGCGTTGTCATTAAAATCTATGATCAGGGGAATCTGATGAACATTGCTGAGCTTCCCGTCCTTTGCCAGACCCAGGGATTCAAAATATGCCCCTGCGGGCATATCGTTTATTTCCATTACTACGTTCCCGACAGACTTGGTGACGATAGCCCGCTGTTTGAGGATCCGGTCTTCCGAGATGGAGGTAACCGAAAAGAGGGGTTTAAAGTTACCGCAGAGGAGGATAATGACAAGCCGGTCATTCCAGGTATCGCCGTTAAAGATGATCCGGGGATCCCGTACCACGGTAGTATAATCAATGGCCAGGGTTCCGAAGTTGGGAAGTCCTCCGGAGGCGAGGTCCAATTCTTTGACCACCCAGTCGCCGCCGCCGATTTCTGCCAGGAGGGATGAAAAGGTCATGATCATGGAGGGTTTCTCCGGCAGGGCGGCAACTGTTTTATTAAAGAGCGCATGGATAGACCCCTCTTGTCCCCGGGTCAGGGTCTCGGAGAGCCCTACGGAAAAGAACACATCATCGCTGGTCAATACGGTAATACCCAGCATCATCTGGTCCGCTTCTTCAGATGTAGCGGTTGACATGGTGTTGATCCCCACCGTGTCAAAAGGCAGCCTGTCGCAGAGAGATTTAACAATACCCGATTCCATGAATTCCAGATGGCAGGTTATTATCCCTATGGAATTCTTCATCAGGGTATGTTCCATATCCAGCTGTGCAAGAATTTCGGAAACTGCTGATTCTCCGTCATCAATTTCCCTTGTGTGGGCAATCTGTGTTTTTATCATCTGTCCTCCCTATACCCCGCAAACCGGGGAATGTTTTTATATACCTACAACCTGTTTTTCTTCCATATCTTTGGTACAGGTTGCGGCATTGTTAAAAAGATTCGCCACGGAAAGAAAGAGATCCGTCAATTCGGGATCAAAATGACTGCCCCGGCCAGACACAATGATCTCAACTGCTTCTTTGTGGGAAAATGCCCTTTTGTACGGACGCTCCGAGATAAGGGCGTCGTAGACATCCGCAATGGCCATAAGCCGGCCATGGAGGGGGATCTCCTGTCCCTTGAGCCCCTCAGGATATCCGGTGCCATCCCATTTTTCGTGATGGGTACCGGCAAATATTTTGGCGTGTTCCAGAAAGGTCTTTTCCGAAGTATTTTCACCAATTTTTTCGATGATCTTAACCCCAAAGGTGGTATGGGTCTTCATCTCCTCGTATTCTTCCAGGGTAAGTCTGGCGGGTTTCTTTAAAATATTGTCCTGAATTGCGATTTTTCCGACATCGTGGAGCTGAGCGGACTGTACAAAGAATTTATCCCTAAGGATTTCCGCATATTCGGGGTAAAGGTCTTTTTTGAGGAGGGCATCGGTTAGAATTTGGAGGTACTGCTGAGTCCGGTCTATGTGCCCCCCGGTTACATCATCCCGGCATTCAACCATCTCCGCCACGGTCTGGAGCACCGCGTTCTGCAGCTCCACCACGGTCCTGGTTTTTTGGTTGACCAGCTCCTGGAGGTTTTCGTTGTAGTTTTTAAGCTCCTGTTTCTGGGATTCGATCAGCAGGTGCAGTTCTATACGCTTAAGCAGAAGGGGAGGGGAAAAGGGCTTGGTGATATAGTCCAGAGCCCCCAGGGTAAGCCCCTCAAGTTCGCTGCCGCTGTCGCTTTTAGCGGTTAAGAACACCACGGGAATTTGCCGGTATTTCTCATCGCACTTAAGCTGCGTTATCACTTCGTAGCCGTTCATTTCCGGCATTTCAACATCCAGCAGGATCAGATCGGGGTACACCTTCTCCAGAATTTTAAAGAGCTTCTGGCCCGACTGGATTGTAAACACATCGTATGCATTAATAAGGATGTTTTTGCCTATGGTTAAATTAGTAGGGTTGTCATCAACCAGCATAATTTTTTTACGGCTGCTTTCCATAATAATTACCAGGGATCCGCCCGGAAATAACATGCCAAACCGGAAGTTTACAGCAATTACAATAAAATGTATGACATCTTATTCTTGAGCAGGTTCTAAGCCTCCTTTTTAGTATTATAAAAACCGCCTCTTTAGTATACCATAACACGGATATTTTTCTAGCTTGTCTTGCCCTAATATCCTTTTTTTACCCGCGGGTCACCAGAATTCCGTCCAGAACGTCATCCATGGTAAAGACCCCCCGGCGAGGTTCTGCACCGGGTCCGCCGTCAACAAGCCATTCGGCAGCCCGGAGAGCGCCCGCGGCAAAACCTTCCCGGTTCCTGGCCTCATGGGTAAGGGTTACGGTGTCTGCGGGGGAATCAAAGATCAGGGTGTGGATACCCGGCGCCGACCCGATACGCAGACTGGGATAGTGGAGCAGATCCGGGGCCGGGGGACCTTCGGGGCTGTCCCAGAGGGCCCGTTTTTTCCGGGTCATTTGGGACAATACCCGTTCCACCAGGGTTTTGGCGGTCCCTGAAGGGCTGTCCGCCTTTTTATTGTGATGGGCCTCCCAGCCTCCTACATCGTATTCCGGAAAGGGGTCTGCTATTTGGGCGGCATAGGCCGCGATCCGGTAAAAGAGATTCACCCCCAGGGAGAAGTTGGCCGCCCATACCAGAGAGGAGCCCCCTTCGGTTACCATAGCCGTTACCCGGTCCAGATCGGCATACCAGCCCGTGGTGCCCGTTACGGCGGGGATCCTCCGCTGCGCCAAGACGCTGATGTTGTCCGGAGTTGCCCGGGGGCTGGTAAATTCGATGGCGAGATCCGTCTGGTCAAGGGCCCCTGGCTCCCGAAGGTCCCGGAAGACAGCCGCTCCTGACAGCGACTCCCCCCCGGTTGCACAGGGATCGATGATCGCCGTGATTCGGTGGCCCCGTTCCCGGGCTTTAACATCAAGGAGCCTCCCCATCTTTCCGTATCCTATCAGGGCTATGTTCACTCCGTCCTCCTCTTCCTACTCGTCACCCGGATCCGGGGGAACTTCAAAAAAATTCGCATGTAAGCCCCTGACCGCATCCTCCGCCTGGGTATCGTTAACGATGAAACTGATATTTACCTTGCTGGCCCCCTGGGAAACCATCTGCACCGGTATCTTCAGCTCCGCACATACCCCAAAGGTCCGCTGGAGGATCTCCGACGAACGCATGACGTCCCCGATGATGGTCACGATGGCCCTGTCGGTTTTTATCTCCACACTGGCGATCCGGGAGAGACTCTGCCTCAGGGCTCCGAGATCGTGAACCGCATCCAGGGTCAGAGAAATAGAAACCTCACTGGTGGCTACCACATCAACCGAGATACCGTATTCCGCAAAGGAGGAAAACACCCTCTCCAGGAAACCCGGCTGTCCCAGCATCCGGGAGGAGACGATATCCACCAGGGTTACATTGTTGCGGGAGGTAATTGCCTGTACCGGTCCGGTTTTCCTGTTCAGCCGGGCCACAATCTTTGTCCCCGGAGCTTCAAGATTAAAGGAGTTTTTAACCAATACGGGGATCCCCGTTTTCATACAGGGCAGTATGGCCCGGGGGTGCAGTACCTGGGCGCCGAAGTAGGCCAATTCCGCCGCCTCTTCATAGGTTATCGAATCTACCGGCCGGGCGTTTTTTACCAGCCGGGGATCCGCCGTCAATATCCCGTCCACATCCTTCCAGAATTGGACCTCTTCCGCCCCGCAGGCGGCGCCTATCGTTGATGCGCTCAGGTCCGAACCGCCCCGCCCCAGGGTGGTGATGTTGCCCCCTTCATCCCGGGCAATGAATCCGGTCACCACCGGCAGGATTCCCGAATCGAGCAGGGGTTTCAAACTCCGCCGGATCCCCTCTTCGCAAGTGGGCGCCAGTTCGGCGGCGGTATAGTTTGAATCGGAGATAAAGCCCGCGTCCCAGGCATCCAGGGGTCGGGCTTCTATATTGAAGGTGGCCAAATAGGCGGCGGCGATCCGCACCGAAAGCCGTTCCCCAAAGGAAACGAGGTAATCCCTGGTTCTGCCGGTGAGCTCCCTGATAAGGGATATCCCCTTCAGGAGGCTCCGCAGTTCCTCAAAGAGGGGTTTTATGCTATTCTGAACCGCCGGACCTGAATCCAGAGCCGTGATTGTGTTATAGTGATGTTCTTCAACCGCATCCACCGATACAAAACCCCTGGTCAGAGCCGCCTCCGCCGCCTCCAGAAGCCGGTCTGTAGTATCCCCAATGGCGGATACTACCACAATGGGCTGTCGTACAAGCTGGGACCGCACAATCCGGCCCATCTGGCGGATCCGATCCGCATCGGCAACGGAACTCCCCCCGAATTTCATCACAATCATTGCTGTCCTCCAAGCCTGGGCAACTCCGGTTTAAGGGATACGTAGTATGTTCCAATATAACAGATAGTATATTTATATACAATCCGCAGATCGAATCTGTATATTAGCCGTATAACCGGCCGGCTGCATCGTTGTGGTTTTCTAAACGGATCAACCCGTCGCAGAATCCGCTCCCCCAAAAGGAGACCCGATTCCTCCGCTCTTCCCGTTCCCAAGGCGTATGCAATATGCTAGACTACAGATCGATGATCAGTGAGAAGAGCCTGGTGGTGTACAAGAATCGTCCTGCTCTGGTAACCGGAACGGGGGAAAAGATAGAAATTACCCTTCTGGGGCATAAGGATGCGGAACCGCACAGCCTCCGGGTCCGGGAAAAGGATGTGGAGGCCCTCCATCCGGGGCCGGTGACAAACCCTGCCGCTTCGGATTGGGATCTTCCCCCGGATGCCGGAGAGGCGGTCCGGGACGCCTGGGAGCTGCTGGAGGGCGGCGCGGTATCCAGCCTTCCCCTCCGGGAACTGGCGGAGCTTATCTATAGTGTTTTCAGTCCTCAAAGCGCCTGGGCTGCCTACGGGCTCCTCCGGGACGGTCTCTACTTTTCCGGGACCATAGCCGCCGTCAGTCCCCGTTCCCCCGCGGAAGTTTCCGCGGAGGAGCAAAAACGGGCAGGGAAACGGCAGGACCAGCTGGAACGGGATGCCTTTCTCAAACAGCTTAGATCAGGATTCTCCAATCCGGGGCCCGCCGATGAAGCACCCCCTGACGAGGCCCGGATCCGGCGCTTCCTCCAGGACGTTGAGGCCCTGGCCTGGGGAAAAACCGACAAAAGCCGGACCCTCCGGGATCTCGGCAAAGCTGAAACCCCCCAGGAAGCCCACCGGCTTTTGCTTGATTGCCGGGCCTGGACCCCTCTGATAAACCCCCATCCCCTCCGGTTCGGCCTTGATCCGGTTTCCGCCCGGGAACATCCGGGTTTGCCCCCGGAGGAAGGCCGGCTGGATCTTACCCGCCTCCGGGCCTATGCGGTGGACAATGCCTACAGCAGCGATCCCGATGATGCCCTTTCCGTTGAAGGGGATACCCTTTACGTTCACGTGGCGGATCCTGCGGCCTCCGTTCTGCCCGGCAGCGCTGCGGAACAGGAGGCCCGGGCGCGGGGCGTCACCCTCTACCTCCCGGAAGGCCCTTCCCGGATGCTCGCCGAAGAGGCCCTCCCCATTTATGCCCTGGGATTGGAGCCGGTTTCTCCGGCCTTAACCTTCAAAATAGTTCTTGCCGAAGACGGCGCCATTGCCGAAACAAGGATCTTCCCCTCCCTGGTCAGGGTGCGGCGTTTGACCTATGCCGAAGCAGACGCCGCTGTAGAAGCGGAATCCCGGCCAAAAGCCTTGTCCAATACCGTAGCGGATGCCGGGCAGAATCCTGTTGAGCCGGATTTTCATGCGGATATGGCCGCCCTCTTCCGGATTGCCGGGCGTAATCTGAAGCGGCGCCTTGCCACCGGCGCTGTTTCCATTGAACTCCCGGAGGTGCACATCGCCGTGACCGGGGCACGGATCACCATTACGCCGGATATCCCCTGCCGGTCCGCCGCTATGGTCCGGGAGTGTATGCTCCTTGCCGGTGAAGGGGCCGCCCGCTGGGCTTCCCGCAGCCCCGGGGGACCGCGCTTGCCCTTTCCCTATGTATGTCAGGAAACGGGGGATCTTCCCGCCGCCCTTCCTCCGGGTCTTGCGGGGGCTTACCAGCTTCGCCGTTGCATGCGGCCCAGGAGCCTTTCGGTAAAACCCGGATCCCACTGGGGCCTTGGGCTTAACGAGTATGCCCAGGTGACGAGTCCCCTCCGGCGCTACACCGATCTGCTGGCCCATCAGCAGATCCGGGCCGCGTTAAAGACGGGGCTCTACCGGGATCGGGCGCCCCTGGAGGAGGATACGCTCCTTCCGGTTCTGGCGGCGGGTGAAGCGGCTGCCCAGGCGGCTGCCCAGGCGGAACGGGCCTCACGGCTCCACTGGACGGCGGTATACCTTTCGGATAAGAAGGATTCCTCCTGGGAAGGGGTACTGGTTGACCGGAAGGGAAACCGGGGGGTGGTTATCATCCCCGATCTGGGCCTGGAGACCCAGGTTCCTCTGAAGGGGGACCGCCAGCTCAACGATCCGCTCCTGCTGACCCTCTCATCGGTACGGATTCCAGAGGGGGAGGCGGTATTTATCCTTGCCTGAATGCCCCTGTGTCATGCCGATCCGGCGGATCGCCCCGGAAGGCTTGCATCAGGGGAAGCTGAATAGTACCCCCATGTGGGCATCAAACAGCATGGTTTTAACCGACGGACCCTTCAGCGGATGCTCCCCCCAACTATAGACGGGAGTCTCCAGCCCGGCCAGTATCTTCAGCAAAGGGGTTATCGTAAAAACTCCCTCAAAGCCTGTGTAAACAGACTTGAGTTCATCCGCCGCCGATCCGCCGGCTTCGATGTAGGTCCTCTTAAGGCTCTGGTATCCGATATTCACCAGGATCGTATAGGGCATGTTCTTGGCGAAGATTTCCACCCCCAGTTGATACCGGGTCTGGGCATCGCTCCGGTTTGACTCCAGGCTTGTCTGTTCGGTGTAAGTCCGGGTTCGGATGCTGAAAACGGCCAGGGCATAGGGAACCCACACCCCCAGAGCCATCTCTCCTTCTCCCTGGACATAGTTCCCCGGGATGTTCAGGCTGGCTCCGATGGTGGAGGCGGTTGTGGCGGCGCCGTAGAAGATCCCCGGAATCTCAAGCTTTACCGCTGCGGAGATCCCCGGATTGATGGCCCTGGATGAGGAGTTAAACACCCCCATAAAGGGTCCCATGTCCAGACGGACATACCCCGCTCTGAGCCCCACGGTTCCCCCCAGCCGGTTTCGCAGGATCGGGTCCCGCTCAAAACGGGCCCTGAAGGTGATAAGGTTGGAAACATCACCCTCCAGATCCACCAGCGCCCGGGGATAGTAATGGGGGCTGAAGGCCCCCGCCCCCAGGGGAGTCTGTAGCCCCGGATCAAAGGCATTGTTTCCAAGACCGCCGCTAATCCTGAGATCCAGGCCAAAGATCCGGAAGCCTGACCCCAAAAGGAGTATGCAAATAATGATAAAATAACGTTGTTTCATATCAAAAGGCCGATTGTATCCCCATAAATACCTCCAGGATTTCACCGGGATGATCAAAAGCCAGGGGATTAAGCCGGATTTTCGCATCCCACCGCAACCCGCTGGTAATAAAACCGATAAAGGGTGAAATAAAAAGCGAAAATTCCGCTCCGTTTTCATTTTTTAATTGTACCGTGGTTTCAAGCCCCCCGGCAACACCGGTGGTACTCAAATCACCGGCGGAAATTTTAAGGTTGATGTCGGCTTTTCCCCGTTCATCCGGCGTTTCAACCTGCAAATACCGCAGGGGGTGATAAAAAAAAGTAAGCCCTATTCCCATAATACCAAAACGAATCCGGGGTTCCATAAGAAAATAGAGGCTATCAATACCAAAATTCTCCCCCCGCTTCCAACCGGGAATGCCGCATTGGAATAAAAAATTCGCCCCCTTTCCGGAATCAAACCAGGCCAGAATTCCACCCCGGAACATGGGTTCCTCCTCCCTGGCAAGGGTGGTTCCCATAAAACCCTCCAATTTTATCATTTTCAGGTTGATAAGGAGCCGCAGATCCCCCGAATAGTGGCCCAGATCCGCCAGTCCCGTCCGGGGATCGATAAACGAAAAATCTTCATATATATATAGCAGAGGCGTCAGAAAATTCCAAGAGCTCAGGGCGAAGGAAAACCCTGTGCCCCGTACCCCATGAATGCCGTTGTACTGACGGGTGATATCCCCCCCTATCCCCTCGGGGAAATAGAAGAAGCCCCGGTACTCCGACCCTATGGGATCGGTTTCAAACCGGGAACTGAACTCGTCACCGGAACAGAAATCATCGGCCACCCCGATAAAATAGGTCAGTTCCAGGGGCAGCTTGAATAGATCCCGGATGGTAGCCCTGGCGATTCGGAAGGACAAGACCGCCTGGTTGTTCATCCGGTCTACCAGGGCATTGTAGTTATCCACCAGTTCAAGGTACTGCTCTTCCGATACGGCTGACCCGGAACCGGACGTCCAGGCGGTCATTCCGGGCATCGGGGCAAGGCCAAAGCTCCGGTAGGCCATGGCCTTTTCCAAATTCCGGGCGTCAAAGGAAAATCCCAGAAGGGCGCTGTACTTATAGCCCCCATCCAGGGCAATATCCGCGTTTACCGAGGAAGAAACGATGAATTCTCCCTCCCGGGAAGCCCCCCGGCTGGCCGCCCCGAATCGGGGGACGCTTATTTCGGCGCCGGAAAGGGACATTTGAAAAAGGGTGAACAGGAAAAACGGGAGTATTAGGGAAAACTTTTGGAGTATCTTCATAATACTATTTTAACATAGAGCAGGATCGAATACAATTTTCTTCCTTTCCAATGGAGAGAATTCAACGAATTCCACGCCACTATCTTGACGTAATACGAATTGTGTATAAACATTAACTTTATATGAGTGATTATTTGGATCCCAATAATGAGGAACTTCTCAAGGATTTTTTCAGTGAAGCCCAGATGCAGGTTGATACGTTGGAGCAGAATATCCTTGTTTTGGAGAATGAAGGCGGCAATCGGGATGCGGTAGATGAGATTTTCCGGGCGGCCCATACCCTGAAAGGGGGTGCGGCTACCGTAGAAATGATGGAACTCTCTCATTTTACCCATCTGGTTGAAGATGTGCTTGACGCTATTCGGTCTGACCAGGTAACGATCAATGAAGACGTGGTGGATACCCTCTTGGCGGCGATTGATATCATCAAGGCCATGATCGCTCAGCGGATGGATGGTTCGGTATATCAGGAGAACACCTCGAAAATTGAGGAACGGCTTTCCGCCCTGTTGCCGGAGGGCTCTTCCCGTAAAAAAGGCGCCTCCAGGGCGGCTTCCCAGCCAAAACCCCAGTCCGCCCCGGCCGCTGCTCCGTCCCCGGCCGCCTCACCGGTTCCCGCTGCCGGACAGACAACCCTATCCGAATATGAACTACTGGAACTCAAGGAATCCGTGGAAAGCGGTATGTCTATCTACCAGATCTCTGTCCGGTTTGATGAAGGCAGCCTGATGAATACCGTGGGGGGCATCCAGGTATATGCCGCCCTCAAGGGAATTGGTACGGTTTTACGGACGGTTCCGGAATTTGAGCGGCTCTACGAAGATGTTTTTTTCCCCTCGGTGGATTATTATTTTGCCACTAAAAAATCGCCGGAGGAACTCCTGCCCTATGTGGTCATTCCCGATGTAAGCCTTTCGGCGGATATCAAAAGTATTGACATGGGCCTTCCCGCTGTAAAGAAGGCCCCTTCCGGAGCTGCGGCTGCGCCGCCAGTTGCCCGTCCGGCTCCCGCGGCGCCTGTCCAACCGGTTCCTGATGCGGCCCCCCAGGCTCCATCTGCCCCTGTAGCTCAGGGGGATGAACACGAAGCCAAACCCGGAACCGCCAAAGAATCGGCGGATGCGAAAAAGGCGGGAAAGGAGGCCGGTTCCATCCTCCGGGTCGATTCCAAGCGGATCGACGACCTCCTCAATCTGGTTTCGGAGACGGTTATCACCAAGGCCACCTTTAACCAGATAAGCAACCAGTTTAACGACCTTCTTACGGAGTTGCATAACATAGAAGCCGTTTACCGGGAGAAGATCAAAAGCCTCTTTGACAGCCTTCCGGATTATCTTGAGGGCATTCAGGAGGGGCGGTCCATCAAGGACATCCGTAAGGAAATAGGGGATCAGTACGGGGATATATTCTCCCTCTTCGATCCCTTTGAAGCGGCCCTGAAAAACGACGTAGGTAAATTCCGATCCACCTCCCAAAACCTGGGACGTATTACCGGCGAGTTGCAGGAAGGGGTCATGCGGATCCGCATGGTGCCCATCAGCCAGATCTTCAGCCGCTTCCCGCGGCTGGTTCGGGACCTCTCCAAGAGCCTGAACAAGAAGATCAACCTGGTTATTGAAGGGGAGGAGACGGAACTGGACAAATCCGTCATCGAAGACCTCCTGGATCCCATCATGCACTCGGTGCGAAATTCCATCGACCATGGCATAGAATCCATGGAAGAGCGTAAGGCTGTGGGAAAACCCGAAGAGGGGATGGTCGTGCTGAAGGCCGCCAATGAGGGGAACATGATCCTCATCGAGATTGCCGATGATGGCAAGGGCATTGATGTGGAAGCGGTTAAGAACAAGGCCGTGGAGCGGGGCCTCATCAGTCCCAACAAGCTCCTGACCGATGTGGAGGCCTTTAACCTCATCTTTGAACCCGGTTTCTCCACCGCCAAGACCATTACCTCCATATCCGGACGGGGGGTGGGCCTTGATGTGGTCCGCCGGCAGATAGAAAAATTGAACGGAACCGTGACGGTCTCCTCCGAGCGGGGCAAGGGGACCAAATTTATCATCAAACTGCCCCTTACCCTGGCGATCATCCAGGGCCTCCTTGTCAAGGTGGGTACGGAGATATATTCCATTCCTATTACATCGGTTATCGAGAGCCTCAGGATCAAGCCGGAAGATATCCGGATGATTGACAATTACGAGGTCTTTAATATTCGTAATGACGTAGTTTCCCTGCTCCGGCTAAACAGGCTCTTCGGCATAAAAACCGAAGAACAGCAGGATTATAATTTTATCGTTATTGTGGGAACTGCGGAAAAGAAGATGGGTTTTATGGTGGACAGTCTTATCGGCGAGGAAGATGTAGTGATTAAACCCCTGAGGGATCAGTACACTAATTCCCCGGGGATAGCCGGCGCCTCAATCCTTGGAGATGGTTCGGTATCCCTTATCATTGATGTCAGTCAGCTTTTGGAATTGGGGCTTCGCAAGGAACTTGAACAGCGTCGTTTCCGTGAAGCATCGGTACGGTAGCGAGGAAAATTATGGCAGTAATAAAAGATCTGGCAACGGTCAATGCTGAATTGCAGGAACAAAAAGAAAGAGTTGATAACCTTGATTTTAAGATGATCACCTTTTCCCTGGCAGGTAAAGATTACGGCGTTGACATCATGAATGTTAAGGAAATTGCCAAGGCGGATAAATTTACCTATGTACCCAACGCCGCCTCTTTTGTCCGGGGGGTGTACAATCTCCGGGGAGATATTATTCCCATCATAGACCTCCGGATTTTTTTTCACCTTCCCACGGACAAGAAGGCCGATGGGCAGGAAAACATGCTTATTCTCCGGATTGAAGACCGGGTATACGGTACCATTGTTGATAAGATCGACAAGGTGGTGGGGATCAATTCCAGTACCATCCAGCCGCCCCATCCCATATTCGGGGACATCAACATCAAATTCATCAGCGGGGTTGTGGAAAAGGCGGGAGATCTCTACATCATCCTCGACGTGATACGGATCTTTACCCAAAGTGAAGAGGAAAAGCAGAAACCCCGCGGCATAGAAACCGGGGGAACGGCTTTTTATGCGCCGCCTCCTGCCGTACCGGAACAGCGTCCCGCACCAAAAGAGGAGCTGTCGGATTCGACCCTGAGCTTTGTCAGGGACAGCCTTTTTACGTTGAGGCGCTTTGCCATAAGTCCGCTAAATGAGCGGTGGTTCCGAAAACGCTTTAACGACTGGGTGTCTCTCAAGTCCCAATCGGAGGTCCAGCTTTCAAATGTTAACGATGCCGAAGAGTTCCTTATGAGTTTCTATTCTCCCAATACGGATGCTTTCTGGGATGATGATTATGCCGCCGCTGTCAAAAGCGCCCTGCCGGATATGCCCTCCAACAGCATCCAGGTGTGGAACCTTGGCTGCGGGAAGGGCTATGAAACCTATTCACTAGCCTGTATACTGAAATCCCGGTATCCTGACGGGCATTTGAAAATATGGGCCAATGATAACGATATTATGGGAATTTCATCAGCCCCTAACATGGTCTTTGATTTGGATGATGTTCCCGAATATAGCAGGGGTTTTATGTCCCGGGGTAAAAATGGTTACAGTTTTAATCAGAGTATCAAAGATGTGATTTTCTTTGAATATCATGATGTTCTGAATGGAAATGTGATTCCGGAGGTGGATATTATTGTAGCCAGAGATCTTTTGTCTTTTATGTCTACTCAGGATCAGGAAAAACTTATGGGTGAATTTTCTGAGAAGTTGAAAAAACGAGGTGTGATCATTCTTGGCAGAAACGAAGAAATCTCTCCGGATGATTGGCAGCCTATAGCGAAGGATCCGGTTTCCGCATATATGCGTAACTAATTTTTGTAAGGAGTAATGGTATGAGAGTTGAATATATCAATCCTTTTGTTGAATCAGCTTTTAATGTACTTAAGGAAGTTCTTGATTCCGATGTCAAACGGGGTGATCTCTATCTTAAGTCCACTAGCATGTCCATTATGGGTGTCGCCGCTCTGGTAGGTCTTGCAGGTGATGTGGAGGGGCGGGTTCTTTTTGATATGACAAAAGAAACGGCATTGGCAGTGGCAGGTGCCATGAATGGAGAGGTGTTTACCGTTCTGGACGAATTGGCCAAGGCCACTATTCAGGAACTTGCCAATATGATAACCGCCCAGGCGGTTACCAAGCTTCACGATCTGGGTTTTAAGTTTGACCTTACCCCTCCGGCCCTCTTTACCGGTGAAAATATGGAGGTTTCAAATAACCTTAAGGTAGAAGCCCTGATTGTTCCCATGGAACTGGGCCCCATTGGCAAGATCGAGGTAAACGTAGCCATCAGGGAGCGGATGTAGGGAAGGCTCCGCCAGAGGTCAAAATGCCAGGCGCTGTCACCTGGGGGAGAGCGGACGCGCAGGGCGTTCCGCCGTAACTCTTATGTCCCCCAGGACCGTTTTGTTTTTTTGATACCGTAATAGAGGTCCTCGTCCGGCAGCGCGCGGAGGCTTTCCAGGGGAACGCCGGGGGTTATGTTGTTCCCCGCGGCCAGGATAAAGCGGCCGTCTTTCCGGCAACAGATGTCGAACATGAACCGTGGCTCCCTTCCGGCGGACATCCTCGCCGCTGCCGCAGGGGATGGCGCGCCGTAGGAAATCTTGTAGAAATTTTGCAGCCGCAGGTCTATGGGCAGAGTGTACATTGCTTCATGGTTAAGGTAGATGAGGCGCATTCAACAGAGGATTTTTCAACAAACAATTTTACAAAAAAAATCATCCGCTAAAAAATCATCCGCTAAAAAATCAGCTTGACAGGAATTTGAGGACTTGATATAGTTACCCTGGTAGATTTCAAAGGAACTGGGGGTGATCGTCCGGATGGACGAAATTCCCCGACTACACCCGTAACTGTAAACGGAGGGCCGGACCTGCGCAAGGGCAGGGAGGCCAGCTTTGTTAAAACAGCCACTGTCATCACCGCCCCGGCGGTGACCGTAAGACGGCAGATGGGAAGGCTGACAGAGATGCAATCCGGAGTCAGGAGACTTTGGTCTACGGTTCTTTTATTTTTTTAGGTTCGGGTGGGGCCTGAGAAATACCGTTACGGTGAGTTTTAGACGGTTGTTTCCCGGTACTATGTGATTAAAGGGAATAGTATGCTTGCACATTATGGGGATGGAATTCGCAGCATCGTGCCGGAAAATCGTACCGATTCCCAAAATTTATTTTTTGTATCAGCCGCATATCTGTGGAATTTTTCCGGTAATTCCTTACAAACAGGAAAACAGGGCGCTAAGGTTTATCTGCAGGGTTATCCGCAGGAGAACCGGGGCGCTCTTTTTATTTATCCTCCTACAGCAAACAAGGGTGAAGGGGATGGAATGATTTAAAAAAACACCCTGAATTCAAACCATGACCGGGGAAGTCTGTCGAACGTTGTTCGATTCGGTTTGAATCAGGGCTTACCAGCATTATCCAACGAGTAAGGAGGATATGCAAGATGGAAAAATTCTTCATACAGATGGCAAGGTTTGGAAGAACTGCGGTTTTTTTAGCCGCCGCCACACTTGTTTTTGTTCTGGCGGGGTGTCCCAATCTCTCCGGCGACGGAGAACTGGAGCAGTACACCATTACCTTTGACAGCCGGGAGGGTTCGGCGGTTCAGCCGGTTACGGCGGCCGCGGGAGCCCCGGTTCCCCAACCCAATGATCCCGAGCGGACAGGGTATGACTTCCAGGGCTGGTACAGCGCTGCAAGCGGGGGGACCTTATACTCCTGGCCCCACACCCTGACCGCCGATGTAATGATGTACGCCCGGTGGAAGGTCAAGTTGTCCGCGGAGGAGCAGGCGGCGGTAGATAACTTTACAAATGATGAGACGGTCAAGGAAGCCCTGAGCCAGGATGCCGGAGGAATCGGCCTTGATTTCCCGGAGGATAATCTGGCCGATCTTGAAGGGAAAGTAGATGAAGCGCTGGCAGCTTACGATGCATTGAGTTCCCGTGAGCAGGAAGTGCTTTCCGAAGAGAAGGCCAAACTGGACGCCATAAAAGAAAAAATAGAGAACGTGAATACTGCGCATGATTTCCAGGACACCTATGAGAAAGCGCTTGAGAAAAAGCCGGATGATATTAAGGGCCTGGACGATGCCACGGCCCTGCTTCCGGATCTGACAAAAGCCCTTGAAGAAGCCAATGGCCTGCCTGAAGCGGTAAAGATTCTTCTGGCGGAGGATATTGCGCATCTGGAAAGCCTTAAAGAAAAAGCAGAGGAAATAGCCGCCGAAAACGCCCCCGAGGAAGACAGGGCGGCTGCAGAAAAGTTCAGGAAGGATCATGCGGAGATTCTGGGCAAGAGCTCCGAAACGGTAGGTCTTGATGACGAGACGGTGGTTGAAGCGGCGCTCCTGGCGTATGAAGCCCTGGGTGATGTCGTAAAGGCCCTGCTTTTGAAGGAATACAATCTGCTCACCGGCCTTAAGGCAAGGATAGTTACCCTGAAGACCAGGGTCATTACCTTTGACAGCCAGGGGGGTTCGGCGGTTCAGCCGGTTACGGCGGCCGCGGGAACCCAGGTTCCCAAACCCGGCAATCCTACGCGGGAGGGTTACGTCTTCCAGGGCTGGTACAACGCTCCAAGCAACGGGACGGAGTACGTCTGGCCCTACACCCTGACCGAAAATATAACCATGTATGCCCAATGGGAGAGACCCTCCCTTACCGGTACGGTGGTGGTGAGCGGAGTCTACGATGTGGACAAGGCGGACACGGCCGGTGTTCTGGTCCTGACTGCAAACACCACCGGTCTTGGGGGCAGCGGGGCGATCCGGTATCAGTGGCAGCGGGCCGATTCTGCAACCGGGTCCTTTGCCGGTATTTCCGGCGCCATTGGCGAAACCTATACCCTTATAGCGTCGGATGATGGGCATTATATCCGGGTAACGGTAAGCCGTGTGGAGAACAGCGGAACCATAAGCAGCGCCGCGGTGGGACCGGTCAAACTTCCCGGTATTACCGGTACGGTAAGTATCACCGGAAGCCACGATGCCCAGGGCGGGTCTGACAGCCTGGTCCTGACTGCAAACACCACCGGTCTTGGGGGCAGCGGGCCGATCAGCTACTGGTGGCAGCGTTCCGATTCTTCAACCGGAAACTTTGCCGATATTGACGGCGCCACCGGCGGAACCTATACCCTTGTAGCGCCGGATCAGGGAAAATACATCCGGGTAACGGTAAGCCGCATGGGGTACACGGGAGTCAAAAGCAGCGCCTCTGCCGGACCGGTTGTGCTCCCCAATCTTAGCGGCACGGTAACTATCACCGGGGATGCCAAGGTGCACTTACTCCTGGAAGCAGACATCACCAGCCTTAGCGGCAGTAATACAGCAATCAACTATAGTTGGCAGCGAAGTGATTCGGGGACAGGCGGTTTTGTGGATATACCTGGCGCCAAGGCGGAAACCTATACCCTTGCAATGGCGGACAATGGAAAATACATCCGGGTAGTGGTAACCCGCACCGGATACGCGGGAACAGTAACCAGCAGTGCGACGGCGCAGGTTACCCTTCAGGCTCCCGGCAACAAGACTATCGACATCGGCTTTAACTACGGCGACATCAGCATTAGCGGGAGTGACGGAACCAATGTCATCTACAAGGCCAGCGCTGCTCCGAACAGTGTTACTTTAAGCGCGGCAGATTATGAGGATGTGCAGTGGTATGTCGATGGAGGCGTTTTCCCGGCGGGAACCGGGGATTCGATTACCTTATCTGCTTCCGACTACAGCGCAAAAACCCACTCCATTACCTTTACGGGCAAGAAGTACGGCAAGCTGTATTCCCAAGTCATCCCCTTTACGGTGAAAAATTAGGAGGCGAACATGAAAAAGTTTTTCCTGAAACCCCTTTATCTGGGTATCATTTTATCTATAGCGTACCTTACGGGATGTCAAAATCCCTTAGAACCGCCAAGGGATGTTTCCGTTTCCCGGAATACGGGACGGGTACTGGTGACCATAGGCAATGCCGCGGCAGAGGGAGCGGCGCGGACCATTGCGCCGGATGAGAGCGAATTTACCAAATATACGCTGACCTTTTCCGGCCCGGAGGAGGAAGCTCCTAAACCCCCGGTTGATTTAACCGGCGTCAACACCTATCTGGCGGAGCTTTCGGTCGGTTCATGGACCATAACCGTTACGGGATATACCGAAACGGATGACGGGGATGTCGAGGCCGCCGAGGGGAGCGCGACGATTACCGTAGTCAGCGGAGAAACTTCGGATCTGGATATAGTTCTGGGGCCCAAGACCGGCGGCGCCCAGGGAACTTTTGGCTATTCCCTGGAAATACCCGATGGGTTAAGCAGTTCCGAACTGATCATAACCACGGCGGAGGGCGACGCTGTTGAAACCATTCCCCTGTCGTATAGCTATGCCGGCATTACCGGTACCAGGGGCCTTGATCCGGGTCAATACCTGGTACGGATACGGCTTCAAAAAGGAAGCGGGGAAGCTGCGCTGTACGCGGGGCGTACCGAAGCCCTGCATATTTACTCCGGGCTGACCAGCACGCTTCCTCTGCTGGAATTTACTGAGAATGATTTCAAGACGGCGGTCAGCGTACTTGATCTGACGGGCATGGTAACTGCGCCGGTAGTATGGGCAAATCCGGTTACCGCTTTTGGCGGGAATGATCAGTACACGGGGACTGTGGCGTGGAAAGAAAGCGATGGCGCTCCCATAGCTACCGGTGTTTTTGGCGGGAATAAAGTGTATAAGGCTGTTGTTACGCTAACGGTTAAAACAGACTATGTCTTTACCGGGGTAGCGGAAAACAGCTTTACATACAGCGGCGCCACGGTTGTCAACGCTGCGGACAGCGGAGTTGTTACCATTACTTTCCCGGTAACGGAGACCCAATCCATTACCGGCGTTACCGTGTCTCCCGCTTCTTCCAGTGTGGCGCAGGGGGGAATCCAAACATTTACCGCCACGGTAACGGGAACAACCGGCAGTGTTCCCCAGGGCGTTACCTGGACTGTGGGAGGAAACAGCGACGAGGGAACCGGCATCGCTGAGGACGGAACCCTAACCATCGCCCTGAATGAAAGCGTTCCTTCCTCCCTGACCGTTACGGCAACGTCTATAGCGGATCTTTCCCAAAATGGCACGGCCACGGTTACCGTAACAACTACGCTTGTCAAAACCATCGCATCCTATACCGATCTGGCAAAAATAGGCGCAGACCCGGATTATCCTCTGGGCGGGAAGTACAAACTTACCGCGGATATAACGCTGACAAACTGGACGCCCATAGGCGATGCGGCCGCGCCTTTCTACGGCGTTCTCGACGGAGACGGCAGAACAATTACGCTGCAGAGTTTTGACGCCGGCGCGGTGTCGGAAAAAACCTACCTGGGCATTTTCGGTTATGTAAAGGGAGGGTCCGTTGCTTCAAAGGCAGGACTGAAGAACTTAACCATTACTTCTTCGGTGGACGCCGTATCAACAAAGGCCACCGGGCAGGCCATCGGCTTGCTTGCCGGTTACGCGGAAAACACGGAGATAGCGGACATTGCTATTCAGGGCAGCTTCACATTCAGCACAGAAAAAATAGTTTATGCCGGAGGCATTGTCGGAATAGCGCTAAGCGGAACCGTAGTCAGGGACTGTACCGGGAAGGTCACTCTGAATGCTAAAGGCGGAACCGGCGGCCAGTTGGTCTCAGGCCTGGCAGTTTTTAACTATGTAGGAGGTTTTGTCGGCATATTCAAAGATGGTGTGGATATAA
>JAITJI010000054.1 GCA_031279015.1 Spirochaetaceae bacterium | reverse complement strand
TCCCCGTAGAGTTCATTGGAAAAAAAGGTGGAATTTTTATAGCCCATGTCGTCATACCAGAAAATGCTGTCAAAGCGGTAGCCTTCGTCCCAGACCATGTCAAAAAGGGCGATGGAGGTGTCCAGAAAGGTGTTAAACATGTCCGAAACCCATTCGGGCTCCTCCATCATGGCGATGAGGATCGTTTCCGTACCGGCCATCCAGGAGTGGAGCACATCAAAGCCGAACCAGAAAAGCCCCTCGATCCACCGCCCCTCGGCCTTCCAGCGGGGGTAATTCACCTTGAGGTAATCCCAGTCAATCCGGTCCCGGGACGGAACCATCCGGGCCTTGGCCTCCTCCCAGCGTTCGGGGGTATTGACCTTGTAATCGAGGAACTCCGGTGTGGAATCGGGAACCTTGAAATTTTTCAGCGTAACCCCCCATTTGGAGGTGGTTATCCGGAATTCACCGGTTTCCTCGATCACCTTTTCTTCGTACCGGGGACTGTTGTCCACGGAGATCATTTCAAGCTTGTCAACTCCAAAAAAATCCCGCCAGTCGGCATCCGCCGGCATGCCCTCCCGCTTCCACCGGGCCAGGGTCCCATCCCAGGGCTGATCGATTATCGGGACCCGGTCCGCCTCTTTGTGGGCAAACATGCAGGCAAAACGTTCTTTTGAAGTCATAACAAACCTCCTGGAAGACACTATATCATGGAGTGATGCTATGGGGAACTATCGTCCCGAGGGCTTAGCAAATCATTCGCTCATCAAAAGGTAATCCCTGCATCGACAGCCCGGCGGTTTATCCTTTGACCGAACCGGCGGCCAGCCCCGAAACAACCTGCTTCTGCAACACAACGTATACGATGATGCTGGGCAGGGAAACCAGAACGATGGCGGCAAACATGGCGCCGTAATCGCTGGCAAAGGCGCTCTTAAAATAGTAGAGGGCCACCGGCAAAGTCCGGGCTTCATGGCCGGTGGTTAAGGTCAGGGCAAACTGGAATTCATTCCAGCAGAGGAGGAACTGCATGATCCCCGCGGTGGCAAAGGCCGGACGGGCCAGGGGCAGGATGATGGTAGAAAAGGTTCCGAAAAAGCCCGCTCCGTCAATATAGGCGGATTCTTCCATCTCTTTTGGTATGGTTAAGTAATAGCTGGACATGATGAACACTGAGGTGGGGATGCCGAAGGCGGTGTACACCACAATAAGGCCCCAGGGATTGTTGTAGAGTCCTACCGCCTTAATCGATGTGTACAGCGGGAGGAGCAGGGCCGCGCCGGGGATGAGGAGACCCATGGCGAAGAAAGCGCGGATCAGATTCCTTCCCCGGAATTCAAAACGGGACAGCACATAGGCCGCCATGCCCATGGTAATCAAATTTACCAGAACCCCTAAGATGGTCACGTAGATACTGTTCTGAAAATAACGGGCAATGGGGGCAATCCTGAACGCATTGGCATAATTACGCCAGTGTACCCCGTTGGCAAACCGGAACGAGAAGGTGAGGATCTCCCGGTTGGTTTTAACCGAAGACATTAGAACCCAGAGGAAAGGTCCGATGGAAACCAGGATAATAAGAACAAGAAAAATCCCCGCCGGTATTCCCGAAAGAAAACCCGCCCCGCTTTTCTTTGGCGTTTGCATATCTTCCCCCTTATACCGGCTCGTTCATGCGGTAGATTCTGTTGATGATACCTATGGACGCAAGACCGATGAGGATGAGAATTACCCCGTAGGCGTTGGCCAGGCCGAAATTGTTATCCTGCATGGCGGTGAGGTAGATAAGGAGGGGGAGATTCATGGTCTGATTTCCCGGGCCGCCGTTGGATGTCATAATAAGAATATCCATCTTCTGAAGCATGGATGTAGCCGCCAGTATGGTGCCTGTGCCGATGGCGTTTTTTAGAAGCGGCAGCTTGATACGCCAGTTCATCTGGAATTCATCGGCGCCGTCAATGGTAGCCGCCTCAAAAATATCATCGGAAATGGCGGCAAGTTCCGCCGCAGCCAGAATAGCGATTATTGCGGCAAAGGGCAGCCACGTCATAGTAACCGCAAAAAAGGCGGTGCCGGAATTGGCGTACCAGTTCACATTGAAATTCTTATTGCCCAGAAGCTGTACGATCTTATTCACCGGACCGTACATGGGGTTAAAAACATTGTAGAAGAGCATGCCCAGAGCGGCGCTGGAAAGGATGTTGGGCAGCATGAAAATGGTCCGGCTGATTTTGGAATACCATTTTTTGCGGACGGTAATAAGGGCAAAGAGGATGCCGATGGCCACGTGGATGGTGGACTGAAGGAGTATCCAGATCAGGTTGTTCCCCAGGGCCTTGTGGAATCTTTCGGAACCTAAAAGGGAAAGGTAATTGTTCAGACCGGTAAAACGGATCTCCTGGCCTATCCTCCAGTTTGCAAAAGATGTGCCGAAGACATTGATGATTGAGGCCATATACACAAATAAAAACAGCGCCGTACCGGGCAAAAGAAAAATAACTATCCATCGTTTTTTAATGGTCATACTGCAGTTCCCTTTTTGTCAAAAAAAATACAGGATACCCGGGAAAGAGATGGGGTCCTTCCGGGCATCCTGTTCTTTCAACTCCTCTAAAGGCTGAAAGGATTCTACTGCGCGGCAGCGGCGGCTTCGTCAAGCCGGGCGGCCATGGCTGCGGGGGTCAGGGTACCGGCGGCCAGTTCCGGATAGTAGCGCCCAAAGGCGTCCACCACCGAAGCATAGGCCGTCACGTCAAAGGTATCTCCATGGTACTTCATTTTTCCTACGGCGTTGGCATGTTCCACAACCATGGGCATCTTCTCCGCCACATCGGCAGGGATCTGAAGATCCACCGCTACCGGGAGCGCTCCCATAAAACGAAGGCTATCCATCTGGCTTTCCCTGGAACAGAGTTCCTTGAGGAAGGTCCAGCCCGCTTCAACCCGTTCCGGGGGGCTGCACAGCACGTAACCTTCGGCATAACTTGACACAAGGCCGTCACCGGGGTACATGGCCCAACCTACCTTCCTGTCGAAACCGGGAGCGGTTTTTTCAGGATTAGAGAAATCGGCAATCATCCACGGGCCGTTGGCAATGATGGCGGCCTGCTCCATGAGGAAGTTGTTGGCCGCATTGGCGTAGAGGGCGCCCAGGGCATCCGGGGTGGTATAGTTCTGAAGGCATTTCTGCATATCCGCAAGGGCTGCGATCATTTCAGGGGTCTGGTAGGTTTTGGGATGCTTGGTGTTCATGAAGGTCTGGCCAACGGAACCCCTGCTTGCCACCATGGCGGAAAGGATAAGGTTGGTGGTCCAGGAATTTTCACCGGTCATCAGGGCCAGGGGCGCCACGCCTAGGGCCTTGAGCTTTTCGCAGTTACTGAACCATTCGTCCCAGGTTTTAGCGGGGGTGATTCCGGCCTTCTGAAACAGTTCTTTGTTGTAGTAATAACCGATGATCTGACTGCCCGAAACAATTGAATAGATCTTTCCATTGATGGTGTTGGCGGCGATAGCGGCGGGGCCGATGACCTTATCCCTGAAATCGGGGTCCCGGTTCAGGAAGGAGGTCAGTTCCACCGCCTGACCGTTCTGGATGGCCAGATCCCGGACGCCGTTCTTCCCATCCACTACATCGGGCAACTCTTTAGACGCAACCAGTACCTTCATCTTATCGTTGTATACCGTATCGCTGGGGAGTTCTTCAATCTTAAGACTGATCTGCCCCTTGTACTTTTCGCTGAACCGTGCATAAAACGCCTCCCAGGCAGGCCGGCTCAGATGAGTCCCCACCGCATAATGGGGATAGTTGAGAACCACCCCTCCGCCGCCGGAAGGCTGGGAACTTTGCTGACCACCGGCAAAAATCAGGGTACAACCCAATACAAACAGGATACCTGCCATGACCAAGATACGTTTCATATCAGTTTCCTCCAAAAAAATATGTGCACAGACCTATGCCTGTAATCGCCTGATGGAGAGAAAGAAAATTCCGGTTGAAATAACTCAAACCACTTAACGCATGTAGGGGGGGGGGGGGGGGGGTACAGCTATTCAAAAATTTTGTATCTTTCAAGATGACATCTCCTGTACCGTTAACATGAAAACAGCTTACCACACCAGGATGTCCCTGTCAAGAAAAAAAGAAGCGCCAAGCCTCCGGGGAGCAAGCTCCGGCAAGTCGAATTCGCCGATGACATCCCGGATCTCCGCCGCCGGTTTTGTTTTACCCGCCGTAGGCGCCGTATTTTTTTACCGCACCCACAACGGCCTTATAGGTTTCAAGACTCACCGTATTGGGGATGAAGTGGTCCCTTGTTAACCCGGTCAGGTTCCGGAAGCATTGGCGTTGTGCAGAAACTTCAATTCATGACGCATAAAGGGGATCGATACGATCACCGAAAGGACATCCGATACGGGCATGGTCAGGAACACCCCGTCCAGTCCGAAGAACCCGGGCAGTATGAGCAGCAGGGGGATAAAGATGAGAAGCTGCCGGGACATACCCAGTATCGTTCCCTGTACCGGTTTACCCACGGATTGAAAGTAATTGGAGGTGATCATCTGAAAACCGATAAGGGGCAGGGCGGCTGTACAGATCCGCAGGCCGCGGATACACATCCCCATAAGATCCCCTCCCTCATGGGTAAAGATGGAAATGAAAAGATAGGGAAGGGCCTCCAGGAGGATAAAACCGGCGGTAAAGATGATCGTCCCCGTCTTTACGGCAAGCCAATAGGCTTCCCGTACCCGGTGATACTGTTTTGCCCCGTAGTTAAAGCCGATGATGGGCTGCACACCCTGGTTTATTCCCTGGAGGGGCATGAAGATCAGCATGATGATGCTGCCGACAATTCCCATGGTGGTTACCGCCAGATCCCCGCCGTAACGGCTCAGGGACCGGTTGAGGATGATGTTGACCAGTCCCATGGCAAGGGACATGGTGGCGGGGGCAAAACCAATCGCCATGATCCGGAGGGAAAGCCGGAGGCCGAGTTTCATTTCCCTTAGGCGAAATCGGAGGACGGTAAACCGGGAATTGAAGTAGGCTATAACAAAGACAAAGGAGATAAACTGGGAGATGATGGTTGCCCAGGCGGCGCCGGCTATGCCCAGGTCCAGGACGAAAATAAAAATAGGATCCAGAATGATGTTGAGGAGCGCCCCGATAATCTGAGTCAGCATGGATGTTTTGGGGTGCCCATCCGAACGGATAAAGTGATTTATCCCCGGCCCCATGGCGCTGAAAATACCGCCATACAGGATGATCCGGAGGTATGTTTTGGCATAGGGAAAAACGACTTCGCTTGCCCCCAGAACGCGGACAATAAGGGTATCCAGAAAGATGAAACAGAAGAGGATCACCAATCCCGGTACCAGGAAGAGGAGGGCAAAGGCATGACCCATGATCTTCTCTACATCGTCCCGCCGACCTTCCCCCAGACGGATGGAAAAGAGGGCGTTTGCGCCTATCCCGATAAGCATGGACGCCGACATGAACACCATCATCAGGGGCATGACAATGGTTATCCCCGCTATCCCCAGGGGATCAACCCCCTGGCCGATGTATATCCGGTCCACAATATTGTAGACGGTATTTACCAGCATGCCGATGACCGCAGGCATTGAGTAGTCAAAGAGTAATTTGCCAATTCGTTCCCTTCCGAGTTTTTCCATAACGATGCTGTTTTGTCTATCCATTGAATACCTTATACGATTGCCCTTAATCCGCCATTACCGCCGGCGTCCCCTCCGGAGGCCGGTCTACTTCTCCCAATACCGGAAAAAAAGCTTGAGAACCCGGGGGATGGCCCTGAGACGTTTCCCCGGAGAAGGGCCGGCGAGGAGGTCCGTTATGGCCCGGATGCCCCGGAACACGGCATCCGAATAGGGCTGCCACCAGAGGTTGCGTTTAACCCCCGGCAGAATATCATCCACCACTACCTGTACCTTGAGCATCTCCCGGAAACCCGGTTCCCCATGGGTTTTCCCAAGACCCGAAGCGCCAAAGCCCCCCCAGGGGGTTTCGGCGAGGCCGTGGGACATGAGGTGATCGTTTATCATCACCGCCCCGGCGTTGATCCGGACGGCCAGTTCCTTTGCCCGGCGGCGATCCCGGGACCAGACCGATGCGGTGAGGCCGTAGGGAGAATCGTTGGCGATGCTGAGGGCCTCCTCATCGTCCCCCACCGGAAGGACCGCAACCACAGGACCGAAGATCTCGTCGGTCATGACGGGCATATCCCCGGTTACCCCGGTGAGGATCATGGCGGAAAGAAACCGTTCATCATCGGTTAAGACGGGACTTTGGGCGGCGATAACCGCACCCCGGGAACAGCAGGCCGCCACCTGCTCCTCCACTATCCGTTTCCGGCGCAGGGAGATCAGGGGGCCAAGATCGGCGTCGGGACCCGTTCCCGGACGGAGGGCCCTGACAAGGGCGGACAGTTTTGCCAGGAAGGGTTCGTAAACCTCCCGGCGGACTAAAATCCGCTGGGCGCCACCGCAGGACTGACCGGCGTTGGAGAATCCCGACCAGAGGATGCCCGTTGCAGCCCGGTCCAAATCGGCGTCCGCCCGGATGATGGCCGCATCGGCGCCCCCCAGTTCCAAAACCAGGGGAAGCAGCCGGGGGGCCGCCAGGGCCATAAGCTCCCGGCCCACTGCCGAGGAACCGGTAAAGAAGAGCTTATCCAGGCCCGCTTCGATAAAGGCGGGACCTGCCTCCTTCCCGGGCATTTCCACGTGCACAAAGAGACCGGCGGGCAGATCCGCCGCGGCAAATACCGCTGCAAGCGCCCGGCCCACCTCCAGAGTATCCGAGGCAACCTTGAGAACCACCCCGTTACCGGCCAGGAGGGCCATGAACACCTCGGAAAAAGGAATGGCAAAGGGATAGTTCCAGGGGGAGATAATCCCCACCACCCCCCAGGGCTGGTACACAAGACGGCTCCGCTTGTTGAACATGAGGAGATTGCCCCCCCGCACCGGCCGGGAGGCGAGGAGCCTCCTGCCCCGGCTGATATAGTAGTCCAGGGCCATCAGGGCCGGCAGGACCTCCGTGGCCAGAGCATCCAGGGCTAGTTTACCGTTCTCCCGGTGGATAATCCCGGTGAGATCATCCACGTGTTCCGCCAGGAAACGACCCGCCCGTTTCAGACGGCCTGCCCGTTCGGCATAGGGCAGTTCCGCCCATATTACCCGGGCCTCCCGGGCCGCCGCAACGGCTTCCAGTAAACCCGCAGCGGAGATACCGGGACGGGTGCGGAGGAGCTCTGCAGGAAAGGCTCCCCCCTTGGAGGGATCATTTTGAGACATGGCTGTTCCTCCCCGTAAAATCGTCCATGGCATAGTTGATACCAAAAAAGGATGCGATGGCATCCATTATACCGGTTGAACAGAGCCGGAGAAAAAAAACGAAGTATACAAACCGGGGCATGATGAGGCGCTGACGGTTTTTCAGGACCGCCCTGACGATGCGGCGGGCCACATATTCGCTCTTCAGAATCGGCAACAGCAGGGGGAAGCGGGTTTTAACCCCCTGAAACATACCGGTATTAACAAAAAAAGGGCACACCACGGTGGTTCTAACAGCGCTTTTCAGCCTGCCCAGCTCCATGCGGACCGCTTCGTTTAAGCCAAAAACAGCGAATTTGCTGGCGGAATAATCAACCAGTCCCCTGACGCCGATGAGCCCCGCGGCGGAAGAAATGATCACCAGGTGGCCCCTATTCCGTTCAATCATAGACGGAAGAAAGGCCTTACAGGTCCAGAAACAGGCCATGGTATTGACTTGCATGGTTTTTTCAATCTTTTCATCCGGCGTTTCCAGCAGGGTTGACCCGGACACGACCCCGGCATTGTTCACCAGGATATCCACAGGACCCAGTTCCGCCCGGAGGACTTCCGCCTGCCGGTAAACCGCAGCCCGGTCCGACACATCACAGACAAAACCCCTAAGGCTAAACCCGGCCAAACGGGCTTCCTCTTCAAGAACCGTTAAACCCCGGGAGTCGAGATCCCAAACGGCAACCCTGGCGCCTCGTCCGGCAAAATCCAACGCCATAAGGCGGCCAATACCACTGGCTCCGCCGGTGATGAGAACAACTCTATCCTTTACACTCTGCATTGATTTATTATATTATGATTCCATCTAAAAATGAAACCCCGGCAGGGTATACCGGAAGCGGTATGAACCATGAGAGGATAATGCCCCTTCTCCGGTGGTTGAATTGTCACCCAAGACTGCGATTCCGGCAGCAGGGGATGGACCCCCGCCTTCCAATAAAGTATGATCATGGCATGAAGGTTTGGCTGAAGCTGCTGATCGGCTCTCTATTGGGTATACTTCTGGGTTTTCTCCTGCCCCGGGATAACGAAACTATTACCGGCGCCTTAAGGTGGTTTGAGGAACTTGCCCTTAGGATCGGACGTTACGGGGTGGTTCCGGTACTGGTTTTCTCTCTGGCTATCGGAATCTATGAACTGCGGCAGGACAGCAAGTTTTGGGGGATCATCTTCCGGTCCTTTCTGGTCATGGCGGGCAGCGGGCTCTTTGTCATAGCTGCGGGGATCATGGTTACCCTGTTCTTTCCCCCTGCCCGGATCCCAATTTTAATTGAAGAGCAGGTTGAAGCGATTAGCCTGGGGGTAAGGGAAAGCGTCCTGGACCTCTTCCCTTCTAATATGTTCGCCGTCCTGGGGAGTGAGGGGCTCTACCTCTTTCCGGTGTATGTATTCGCCTTTTTCCTGGGGATGGGACTTTCCTATGACCGGAACTATACCAAACCGGTGCTCTCCCTGATGGATTCCCTTTCCCGGATTTTCTATCATATCGCGTCCTTCTTCTCTGAGATTCTTGCCCTGGTGATCATCATCCTGGCCGCCTATTGGGCGGTACGTTACAACGAGGTACTACGGGCCGGCGTGTTTAAGGACCTCTTACTCCTCCTGGGGATCTTCAGCGTGATCCTGGGCTTTATCATCCTTCCCCTGTTTCTCTACCTGGTGAAGCCTAAAACCAACCCCTGGGCGGAACTCTACGGTTCCCTGGGACCGGCCATTGCGGCTTTTTTCTCCGGGGACATCAACTTTACCATGCCGGTCTTACTCCGGCATGCAAAAGAAAACCTTGGCGCCCGGCGGCGGATCAATACCGTAACCATAGGCCTTTTTACCACCTTTGGCCGGGCGGGCAGCGCCATGGTCGCGGCAATAGCCTTCATCGTGATCATCAAGTCTTACTCCAGCCTGGGGGTTACCCCAATGGATGTTGCCGCCATCGGGTTCAGGGCCTTTCTCATCTCCTTCCTCCTGGCCCGTCATCCCGGAGACGGCGCCTACACCGCGCTGGCGGTCCTCTGCGCCGGCTATGGCCGGGGCTTTGAGGCGGGCTACCTTATCCTGAAACCCATGGCCTTCTACCTTGTCTCGGTGGGGACCTTTCTGGATGTGATAATCGCCTCTTTTTCAACCTTTGCCATCGCCAAAATGACGGGATTCCAGGAAGAGAAGAGTCCGCGCCACTTTATCTGAGCACGGACAGCCCCGGAACAGCCGATGGGATTAAACTTGTTCGATGGCCCGGTTGGTTTGCAGGTCTTGCGATTTCTTGCCAACGAAGCTTTGGTTTGCGGGCTGTGAATTGGAGAGACAGGGCGCCAACCTTATTTATAACAGATAACCGTTTGTAATCCGGGCGGCAAAGCGGTATTCGCTTGGATTCCGCCCGTATTGATTTTTGAACACCTTATAGAAATAGCTTTCGTTTTCCATCCCGATTCTGGACATGATCTCGCGGTTGGAAAGGTTGGAGTTGCGCAGCCATTCGGCGGCTTTTTCCATGCGCAGGGTGTTAATGTACTCAGGGAT
>JAITJI010000041.1 GCA_031279015.1 Spirochaetaceae bacterium | reverse complement strand
TGTGTTAGTATACCATTGATGTTGCAAAAAGACAAACAATATCGCTTTTTTTATTTACAATCGAGATAAACCAGGGATAATGGATTTAGAGTTATTATGAATATGGTCTATGATTCGGAAGTAAAAGCTTCCATTGAAAACCTGCGGGAAGAAGCCTGGGAGTTTTACAACACCCTTCTCCCTGAATATGCTTCGGGTAAACCATGGCGCCACCCCATTGAGGATCTCTGTGACGAATATGACAGGATTCATCCGGGTTTGAACGCCTATGAGCTAAAAGCTGCCCAGTACGAGATAATCGCGGAACATTTTACCCCGCATGTGTTTGACAATGCGCCGTTCTGGTTTGCCAACAATATCGGACTCAAAGACGGAGCGCCTAACCGGAATGCCGGAGGTTGGCTTTTCAAGCGGAACCAGCATATTTATCGCGATGCGGATCCTGACGCGTTTTTCAAATTCAACGCGTGGATGGCGAAAAAGATCCACCTCTGTTGCGGGCCTTACGTGGATTCCATACATTACACGTACCCGTCGATTATCGTAGTAAGCAAGGGCTTTAAGGCGTTCTATGAAGAAGCGGAAGCGGCCATGCCGTTCTGCCAAAATGATGACGAGCGCTCCTTTTTAAGGGCTGCCATGCGGGGGCTTTTCGCGCTAAAACGTATAAGCGAACGCTTTGCCGAGGCGGCTGAAAACCGGTTGAAGTTTGTTGACGATCCCGCTAAACGGAGAAACCTCCGGATAGTCGCCGGAGCCGCCCGGTATTCACCCTGGGAAAAGCCAAGTCATTTCCTTGAAGGCCTTAACGCCCTCTGGTTCTGCCGGGAGATATGTGGTTTCATCGAAGGTATTGGGAACTCCCATTTAGGGAGGCATGACTATGCCCTTTATGATCTCTACAGGAAGGATATCGAAAGCGGTTACCTGACGGAGGAAGATGCCTATGAACTCGTAAAGATGTTCATTGTCCTGGGAGATAGTCATTACGATAAAAATGAAACGGTAGTCGGTTATTCGGATCATGAACTTGAGATGGGCTTCGTTCTCGGGGGCTGCGACGAAAGGGGCGAACCTGTATGGAACGAGGTTACCCGTATGTTCCTTCGGGCCCATCGTGAAGTCAGGGCCATTTACCCCAAGCTTCACCTCCGTTTTTCTTCAATATCGCCGGAAGGATACCTTGAGGAGATAAGCCGGGACTTCCTCGCCGGACGCAGCGTCGCCTCCCTGATAAACGACGACAGTGTGATCCCTGCTCTGGTAAACATGGGCGTTACCCCTGAGGACGCACGTTGTTACACGAACTGCGGGTGCTGGGGCATCGCTCTGGAAGGCATGGATTCAGTTTCAGGCGGCAACTACTATCATCTTATTACTATTCTTGATCTCTCAACCCGTGCGGGAAGCGGGGATATCGGCAAAGAAGAATATGAAAAGCTGGACATTCATATCGAACCTTTTGAAGGAGCGCTGAATTTTGAGGATCTCTACCGGCGTTTTTTCGGCAACCTCATACGGCCCCTGCGCCAGCGCTGCCGGTGGATTGGTAAATACGGAAAACTCGCGCCAAAAGTGAATCCCCTGCCAATCTTCTCGTCCTGTTTAACGGACTGTATCAAGAACAGGAAGGATTTTACCGCGGGCGGCGCCCGTTACAACTTCAACGAGATAGATCCGGCGGAATTCGCCAACGCCGTGGATGCTCTTTTGGCCATAAAAATCCTTTGCTTTGACCGGAAGGAGGTCAATCTGGATGAATACCTCAGGGCAGTCAGGAATAACTGGGAAGGTTGCGAAAGGCTTCTTGCAAAAGCAAGGAAATGTCCCCATTTTGGTGACGAAAGCGCCGAGTCCGTCTCCCTTTCCCGGAGACTCTACGATGATATTTACGCTAATACCCGGGACCTGGTTAACGAGCGGGGCGGTCCGTTCCAGATGAATTTCTACGTGTACCGGGAATTTAAACTCGACGCCGAGAATATGTGCGCCACAACCGACGGCAGAAAGAGGGGAGATTTTTACGCCATGGGGATCTGCCCCACCCGCTTCCACCGGGAGGACTCAATGCCTGCTATGGTGAACAGCATAGCCGCTCTGGATATGAACAAAAGCGTTCTACAATCGATTACTATCCAGCTTCCGATAGGTAAGATGAGCTCCGGTATTTTCACATCCATGCTCAGGGCCTTTGCCGCGAATAAATTGAAGCATATCCAGATCAACTGCGTTAATCCGGCGGAGCTGCAAGATGCCAGAGCGCATCCTGAGAATCATCAGGACCTGGTAGTCAGGATCTGCGGATTTTCGGCCAAATTCGTTTCTCTTTCTCCTGAATGGCAGGAGGAGTTTATGAGCCGCTATATCTATCAGACGGCGTAAACACTGGTTTCTGTCCGGGATAGTGGGCCCGGCTATCAATATTGTAACCGTTCCGGTCATCGGGGTGAGCGCCGGCGGAAGTAAACAAACTGCGGCAGATAAGGGGGTTGTTACCCTCACAACTGCTTATACTATGGATTCTACCGCGACGTTCGATCAAAATGATCCTGAAAGAAGATCCTGCGATGAAAACCGGTATGTCAATATGTTTCGTGACGTCTTGGGCGTCAATCTGAAAAGCAAGTGGATCTCCCCTGACGACGCTTCGAGTACCGCCAAATGGGGCGCGGCCATCGCCTCCGGTGATGTGCCGGATTTTGCGGTTGTGAATGATAACCTTTACAAGAGACTCTACGAAGCGGACCTCATCGCCGATATGACAACGATTTTCCCTGAGAATGCTTCTCAGGGTATCAAAGACTATCTTATAGAAGAATCTTATAAGATTATGGCATTGGACGAAAAGCTTATGGGTTTCCCTCTCTCGAACAGTTCCTATCTGGAGGGGGTGCTTTTCGTGCGCCAGGACTGGCTGGATAAAGCGGGCCTCCCTGTTCCCCAAACGATAGAAGATATTATATCAGCAGCCCGGGCTTTTAAGGCAGCCAAACTAAACGGAGACGATACCATCTCCTGGGTTCTCATGGGCGGGATCATTATCAAGATGATGGCCCAATACGGCATCATCAACAAAGCCCTAGGGTACTTCGGTATGGCGTTTTCCAATTTACAGTTCAGTATATCCACTGCGGCGGGGCTCTTTAAGTCTGCCCTGGGATGTGTACTTATCGTCTCGTCATACCGGCTGGCCTATAGTTTGTCTGGTTACCGGATATTTTAGGGGAAACTCATGGCATATTCAAGTTTAAGCCGAAAAGTTTTTTCCTTTGTTAACGCCGCGATCTGTCTCTTTATTTCATTACTCTGTATCGCTCCGGTTATTCATGTACTGGCTATCTCGTTTAGCGCCAAGGATCCCATCATATCAGGCGCAATCGCATTTCTCCCCAAGGGTTTCAATCTCAAGAATTATGCCTATGTCATGAAAGAGTGGAATTTCTATACTAGTTTTGGCATTTCTGTGGTGCGGACGATTCTGGCTCTGATTGTCCAGCTTTCTATGACGGTTCTTGCGTCATATCCCATTTCTTTGCGGCAGGGTAAATTCCGTTTCAGGGGCTTCTTTACCTGGTACTTTCTTATCGCCGTACTTTTTTCAGGCAGCCTTATCCCCACATATCTGGTAGTTAAAAATACAGGCCTCATCAATTCAATCTGGTCTCTGGTGTTGCCAGGCGCGGTTCCCCTGTTCTACGTGATCCTTATGCAAAACTTTATGAAGAACCTGCCGGAAGAGATAAAGGAATCAGCCGCCATAGACGGTGCGGGACACTTCCTCGTTTTGAGCCGCATTGTGCTGCCCCTCTGCCGGGTATCTATGGCGACCATCTCCCTCTTTATCATCGTGGACAACTGGAATGCCTGGTTTGACGGCATGCTTTATATCAATGACAACGCGAAATTCCCCCTTCAGACCTACCTCCGTTCGGTCCTCATCGTGCCAGATCTCACCCAAGTGACCGATTTAAACACCCTGGCAAGACTCGTGGCGTCAGGCGGAGCCGATGCGGCGAAGATTTTCCTCGCCATGCTGCCGATTCTCCTCGTGTATCCCTTCGCTCAGAAACACTTTGTGAAGGGTATAGTACTGGGCAGCGTAAAAGGGTGATATTGTGGACGGCTCAGGGGACGGTACAGGGCGCAAAAGACCGTCGCTGCCGGATGCTTGACCGTGTCTCCATCGACAAACGCCCGAAAATCGTTGATAAGAAGTCCCCTGCGGGGGATTGGGAGGACGACACCATAGAAAGCGCCGGTAAAAACGCCTATCACTCATGGAAACGAGGGCTTAACGAGCATACCAACGGACTGATAAGACAGTACCTGCCTAAAAAAATACCGTTTGATGGGCTTACTCAAAAACAGCCTCTTGAAAATTATTCCATCTCATATTACTATTATAACGTTGTGAAAGGGGAGTAGTTACACGTGCAGCAGCCAACAACCGGCGGCATTATAGAAACCGAGAGGGGATCTATAGGCGTCTGGCGCTGCGGCTTTGGAACGGGTTTGGCGGGACAGAGTTCCCCAATCTCTACCGGAGATACAAGACCTTTCGCATAGGGTGTTTCGTTTATGACGGGATCTTATGCGAAGGGTCTTTTTTTACATGCCCTTTCAACAGGATATGACCTTTATTTGTTTACAAAAGGAGATACTTATGGAAATCAAATGGATAGTTCTTGGCCTGGCAGTTATCATGTACGCCCTGATCGTGATCTTCCCTGGGAAAAAATCCTTCAGCGCCCTGGGGGCTGCGGCGCTGACGATCATCCTGGGGGCGGTTAGTCCCCGGGAAGCCCTGGGAGAATTTATCAACTGGACGGTGCTGATGATCTTTGTGGGAAGCCTGGTGATTGCGGATCTGTTTATCTATTCCCGGGTGCCTGCGGTAATTGCCGATTCCATCGTGGATCATTCCCCTAATGTAGGGCTGGCAATAGTGGCTATCCTCATCATGACCGGCCTCATCTCCGCTTTTGTTGAAAATGTGGCTACCGTCCTGGTTATGGCCCCCATCGCCCTGGCGCTCTGTACAAAGCTGAAGATCGATCCGTCCTACTTCATGGTGGGTCTTGCGGTGATGGCAAACCTCCAGGGGACCGCAACCCTGGTGGGAGATCCCCCGTCGATGATCTTTGCCGATTATGCCCACTACGGCTTTAACGACTTTTTTGTGTTTGCAGGAAAACCGAGCATATTTTTTGCGATTCAGATAGGCATGATCGCCGGAGCGGTATTCTTCTATGGCTTCTTTGTCAAAAGCGGCAGGGATAAAGTGGCGATTGAACAGGAAAAGGTCCTTACCCTTGTGCCTACGGTACTCCTTATCTGTATGATCGTAGGATTGGCCGTGGCTTCCTTTATCTACGGAGGCATCTCCCTGCTTTCCGGTATCATCGTCATGATTCTGGGTATTGTGGGGCTCCTCTGGTATAAGTATATCCGCCGGGAGTCAAATGAAAAGATTCTGGCCCTGCTGAAAGGCCTGGACTGGGATACGGTATTTTTCCTTATCGGCATCTTTGTGGTGGTTGGGGCCGTGTCTTCAGTGGGTCTCCTGAATGACTTTGCGATGTTTCTCTCCCGAATCGTAGGGAATAATGTGTTCCTGGGCTTCTTCCTCATCGTGGGGGTTTCCACCCTCATCTCCGGTTTTGTGGACAACGTACCCTACATCATCGTGATGCTTCCGGTGGCGGCAAAGATGGCCGAGGACCTCTCCCTCAAGCCGGAACTCTACATGTTTGCTCTCCTTATTGGTTCCTGCATGGGGGGGAACCTTACCCCCTTTGGCGCTTCGGCCAATGTGGTCTCTGTCGGGATATTACGGAAACAGGGACTGGCGATGAATTTTGGCCGGTGGCTCAAGATCGGCCTTCCCTTTACCCTCATCACCACCGCCGTGACTTCAATATTTATCTGGTTTGTGTGGCGTTAGGTCCCGGGACGGTATTGGCCTGTAACCATTCGTAGCGCCTCCTGCCAGCCCTGGTACCGGCGGCTGCGGCTTCCATCGTCCATGCAGGGTTCGCAGCAGGTCCGGCGAATCCGGGTAAATACGGAGGAAGAGTACAAACCCGGAGTGATGCCCGCCAGGGTGCGCCGATAGCTGAACTGTCCCATGTCACCCCGGAGGCCAGCTTAGAGGCCGTCCTCCAAGGACATGAATATGAAGATGGTCCACAGTCTGTCCTCCGTCTGATTTGCAGTTGATCACAAACCGGGCGCCTTTTTCGGCGCAATCCAGTTTTTCCGCCAGTTCCTGGGCCTTGTTTAAGAGTCGCCCCATAAAGGCAATATCCACCGGCTCAAGGGCCATGAGGTTCGGGATATGTTTTTTAGGAATCACCAGAAAATGTACCGGCGCCTGAGGAGCAACGTCATAAAAGGCGATGAGCTCATCATCTTCGTAGATCATCCTGGCGGGAATTTCACCCTTTACGATTTTACAAAAAATGCAATCACCCATGGATAACATCATACTACGGGACTCACGCCGTAGTGAAGAGCCCTACCAGCCCAGGAACCGTTCCCGGTACGCCGCGCCTATGCGGCTCAGGGTGTCCGGCGCCGTTTCCCCGGTGGCGGCTTTTTGGCGCAGGTCAATAGTAAACTGGTTCATGGAAAAATGGCGAAAGAGAAAAAGCCAATTCCCGGGCTGGTTTTCCGGTCCGTCTGCCACAGGGGCATAGAGTTCCCGCAGGGTTCTGGTGAAGACCTCAAAGACACCGCCATTCTTCATCTCCGAATAACCGATGATCCAAACCGGTATCAAGGTCCCCTCCGGAGGGGAACATACCGGCGTGGACCTGTCCCCGGATGGGGGTGTCATATCCAGTGACAGGGCCCGGTGGAACTCCCGGATGAGACGCGCCATGACCCGCTGGGATTCGATGATCGCGCCGGCAATGGCCCCCGCACCCTCCCCGGCCGGTTCCGGGCCGGAAAGATGTCCCAGTTCCCGCAGTTCCGCGGTCCGGGGCGTGTGGATTGGAGTCTTGTTGAGGATAATGACGTTCCGGCGGAAGTCGATCCCCAGGATCGGGTTGTCCCGGAAAAATTTTTCGGCAATCTTCCCCGAAGGTCCCACGAGGTAACGCCGGTTTTCAGCGGCCTGTTCACGGCGTCCCGGATTATCCGCCACGAGGATCAGCCGGATATCGTCCCCGGCATGTACATCGTCCAGAGCATGGTTGTACACAACGGAGGTCTCTACGGTGTAAGACGGACCCCGGCGGCGGTTTACCAGCGCCTGCTGAGCGGCCTGTAGTTCCGGCAGTTCCCGCCCCAGAGCTTCGGTAAAAGCCCGGTATTTATCACGGGCAGCAGCAAAGGCCCGCCATGCCCGCCCTTTCATTCCCCGCTCCCAAGCCACTTGTTCAGGATTTTCAACACCGCACCGATGTCGATTGGCTTGGCAAGGTGTCCGTTCATACCGGCGGCCAGGGCGTGGTCAATGTCTTCACGGTAGACGTTGGCGGTCATGGCAATGATCGGCACGGTCTGTGCGTCATTTCGGGACAGGGCGCGGATACGGCGGGTCGCCTCATAACCGTCCATGTTCGGCATCTGCACATCCATAAAAATAAGATCATAGTATCCCGGGGTAGAAGCAGAGAATCTGTTCAGGGCCTCTATACCATCACCGGCCTCTTCAATTTGCAGCTCCGTCCCTTCCAATAGTTCCACCAGAATCATACGGTTAATCTCGATATCCTCAACCAGGAGAATACGCTTGCCTGAAAGGCCCCTGATTGTTTCCGGGTTTGGAGGGGCTTCACTTGCGACAGTTTCAGCAATATCCATGTCAAGGGTAAAAGTAAAGACGCTGCCTTTGCCAAAGGTGCTTTCCACGGTGATAAGACCCCCCATGAGCTTAACCAGATTCTGGCTGATGGCCAGGCCCAGGCCGGTTCCGCCAAAGCGCACGGAAATTGAGCGGTCCGCCTGTTCAAAAACGGTAAAGAGATTTTTCATCTGCTCCGCTGTCATGCCGATTCCAGAATCAGAAACCTGAAAGCGGACCCGCAGCTGTCCCTCCGCGCCGCCTTCCATGGGGTTTACCAGAAACTTCAGAATGCCCTTTTCCGGGGTAAATTTTACAGCGTTACCCAGAAGGTTTATCAAAACCTGTTTAAGCCGCAGTTTATCCCCCAGTACCACCCTGTTTGAGAGGCCCGTAAAATCGGCGATAAGGGTCATCTCCTTTTCTTCGCAACGCTGGAGGATGATGTTTTCAACCTCCTCCATGGCAGGAAGCAGGCAAAAGGGTTCCCGAACAATGGTGAATTTGCCGCTTTCTATCTTTGACATGTCGAGTATGTCATTTAAAATGCCCAGGAGGTGAACAGAGGCGGTAGTAATTCTGTCAAGGGAATCGTCTTTCTTTTTTATTGTTTCAGCCCGCCGGGCTATCCCGGTCATGCCAATTATGGCATTCAGGGGAGTACGGATCTCATGACTCATCCGGGCAAGAAAATCACCCTTTGCCCGGGACGCCACCTGGGCCGCGGCGGTTTGCACTTCCAGTTCTTTGCTCCGTTCCTCAAGTTCATGGGTACGCTGCGCCACGGTTTCTTCCAGTTGGGCGGACATTTGCTGGTTTCGTATCAACATCACCATCAGAAGAAAGAGCACCAGGATTAACAGCAGTGAAGCGCCGGCAAGGTAGGGAATCTGCGCACGGGCCAATGCACCGGAATAGTCAAATACCCGGCGGGTCCAGTTGTCTACCACCTGTTCGGTGTCAATAAGGCCTTGGGCCTTGTTTACAATAGAACACAGAATCCTTTCCTGCCGGTTAAAGCCAAAGGCGGACTCGTAGGGCCGGCGCAGAACCAGGTTTGCTTTATAGCCGGTCCGTTCCATGTAATTGGTGATGCAGAGGAGCAGGTTCCTGGTCCCCATGAGCAGATCGATGTCGCCTTTTTCCAGGCCGGCGATGGCGTCATACCTGTTTTTGTACACTACCGTGTTGATGTGGTTTGGAAAAAGTTCATCAAATATTTCCGCATAGGCGGTTCCGCTGATGAGTCCTACCTGTTTATAGGGTACATCGCTTAGGGTAATATCCTGATAATCGGTCCCTGAAATAAGGACATAGTAATCGATGAGGTATGGATCGTCGGCAAGAAGATAATCCCGTTCCGGGGAAGCCGAGCGGATAAGTTCCATGGTCATTGAAGCTATACCGTCCCGCAGCATTGCTGTTGTATCATTCTGCGTATCGGCGGGGGAATTGACGTAAACAAAATACATACCCGTTAGTTTTTCAATTTCGCCGAGCATATCAACCGCGATGCCCTGCCATTCATTTTCCTGTTTGTTGAAAAAACTTACCGGATAGTTATCCCGGTCTATGGATACGGGGATTGGATTTTTGCCGGCTTGATGCAGGTTAAGGTAATCCCGCTCTTCACCGGTCAGACGGCTTAGCAGGTTGAAGTGCAGATAATCCTCATTACCGGTTTCGTACATCTGTACAAAATGGTAACTGCCGGCGCTTTGCAGATACTTCTGCACCACCGAAATAATAGGGGCCAGCTTCGGGTCTCTGGTTGCCATGGACACCATGTTGTAGGTAAGGGGCAGAAAGTCCTCTATCATCAAATTGCCGTAGAGGGAAAAGATGCCCCGAACCGTCTCATCAACAAAGAGAGCATCAATATCCTTTAGTATTAGTTTCTGATACGCCTCGTTGTAATTGGAGACGGGAACCGATTCATAGTTCTGGCGTATATAGGGGGAGACAAGGGCTTCTGTGGTGGCGCCGATCAGAAAACCGTACCGGAGGGGCCGGCTGCGCCCGATAATTACCAACCGGTTGCTGCCTTCAATACTGACAAATTTGATCCGCCGTTCCGCAATAGAATCGGTCATAAAATATGTTCCATTGTGAAGGGAAGATGCTATTTCACCGGAAAAGGAACAGTCGTGACTATCAAGCCCCCTGAGCAGGGTGTCCCATTCGAATATTACCGGCCTGAACTTGATGCCAAACAGTTCCGTAAGCCAGTCGCACATCAGGGCGGCGAATCCCCTGGTTGTGTTATCTTCATCCCGAAAACATTCGGTACTCAAGGTCATGCCATAGGTAAAGAGAGGAGTGCTTCGGCGCAGACTTTCTATCGCAACGATCTCCTCTTCTGTTACGCCGGGAATATCCCGGTAGGAACTGTACTCCCCCAAAACCGTTGGGAATGCCGGATCGGTTTTTGCCCTGAGGGACAAGTTTGTGAAAAATACACCCAGGAAGATAACCAGCAGTACCCGGATCCGGTGGAAAAAAGGATGGTTCATTTGAAATATTTATCCAAGGCATTCTGAAAAATTTGCCGGTTTTCAGCGATTAGTTCCTGGGGAGTCTGTTCGGAAAACAACAGGGGCAACAGTGAAAAGCCGGTTCCCAAATTTTCCCAGAGATCGAAACCAGGTCTGGAGGCCATCATGGATGCATATTGATAGTTACGTTCCGTCATATACATGGTCCGGGACCAGGTATTCATCGCACCGATGCTCAGGTCGCCATCATACCAGTTCATCCAGTCAAAGATCACATCGTACACCAGCCGGGGTTCCTCAACCCCCCGGGGAATAAAATACCAGTTGCCCTGGGGCTGGCTGTGACGGTTTTCTTCAAAACTGCCCATGGGTCCTCTGGGCCAGGGAACCACGCCTATTTCAAATGGAAGATCGCCGCCGCCCTGTTCATTGAATATCCAATCGGCGCCTATCCAAAAACCGGAGAGCCCCTCTGCGTAAAGGCGGTTGTTGATCTCCCAGTTTGACCGGTCCCAGGGACGAGCAGTCTTATCTACGTTATAGATGGTGTTGATAAATTCCAATACCTCAGCGGTCTTTGGATCCGAGAGAGTTTCCGTAAGACCCGGGGCAATACCGGTGTTGTTAGACAGAAGCAGATTCGAGAGGAGGTAGGTCCAGTAGCCACTGAATCCGTAGATGTCGATATTGCCGTCATCGTCGGCATCCTGGGTAAGTACACGGAGGTACTCCCGCCATTTTTCCCAGGTCCACTTGTCACGATCATAGAGGTCCTGGGGATTTGTGAGTTTAGCGGCCTTTATCAGATCCATGTTAAAGGCGAGCACATAGGCGCTGGTGGCGCCGTTGCTGGAAGGGGTAAAAAGAAAGGATTCCTGCTGGCCTGTCAGGACAAGGTGCTTCATTACGGTTTGAGAACCAAAAACATCGGTATCCTGCAATCCCATTTCTTCCAGGGAAATGGCATAGTTATTTAACGCCGCGGGGATCCCGAACTGAAGATCCGCCTCGTAGATATCTACATCCGGCGCCCCGGCAACGATGGATACGGCAATGCTTTCCTGTACTCCCTCAAAGGTAAGATTCACATAATTCAGCACGACATTGTATTTAGCTTCGAGTCTGCGTACCGCATCAAGCTGCATCTGTGCGGTAACCGGTTCTGTCATACGGGGATCGTCCTGTATGCTCTTGTGTTTACTGACATAAAAACGGTCATACCAGGTACCGATGGTGATGATCCGTTTGCCATCGTCGGTGTATCTGGCGGTGGAGGCTGGAAGCTCCCTTCCTGCCAGGGCGGGGGAAGAAACCTGCCGGGATGTTTTCCCTTTTTGCGACAATGCAGGACCTTTGCAGGAAACAGAAAATATACTCAGTACCAAGACCAGTATTGCCATTATATTATTTTTTAAGTACATACTTTCACCTTTCCGGTCAAAAAACCGGACTTCATGCTTCTCCGGTTATTTTGCAATCCGTCCATATCTGTAGAATCGACTGCGGTTCAGCGCGATACACTGAGGGTAACCGCATATACGGTTAATTCCCTGCCGGTATCGCCGGCATAGATCCGATCAAGGTATTGGGAAAAATTCTCCGTACCAAAGGCGGTTACCAAATCTCCATACAGGAACTGGGCGGTGGTCCCCGAATCGTTTACCGCCCCCGGGGCAATTTTTGCCCAACCGGCGCTTTCCGGCGCCCCCTCGGTCCAGCTTTGCAGAATAAGTTCCGGGGCCGTAATGGATGAATAGTATACCGTGATAATGAGTCCGGGTATCAACAGCCCAGGATTAAGGGGGCCGCCATTTTTTACCGTGAAGATGTTCACCGCCTGTCCCCAGTTTTTGGAAATGCCCTCCGCACCGGGTATGATGGTCTCCGCTGCCGCGGCAAGCAGATTCGACCGGTCAGGGAGGCCAAAGCCCTCAGGAGCATTGAAGCCGGCGTCGGGGTTTACCGGCAGATCCCTGCCATTGGCATCCAAAAAGCGGATCTCCGTGATGAGCAGATCGCAGGGTTCTTTCCCCTCTCCCAGGGCATTATCGACCTTCCGGGTCAGGACAAAAAAGTTATAGGCGCCGGGAACAAAGTATTCCGTTTCCCCGTCCAAAACCGCCCGGGCTATATTGGGGTTTTTATTGGGCAGATAAACCGACCACGGATCGGCGGACTCCAAACGATCCGTCCCGCTATAGGCGTAGATGTCGCCGGAGACAGCGTAGAATTCCCCGTCGGGGTGTTCCACCGCGATGGTGATCAGCATTTCCCGGAGATCCCTTACCCGCTCCGCCAGGATACCGGAGGCATCGATAGCGATATAGGGTACGCCGCTTCCGGACAGTTTCACCCGTACCGCCTTGGCCCCTTGATAGTCCGCCAGGGACAACCGGGCCTTATTCGCCCCTGGAGATGATTCGTCCACACAAAGAAAACCGAATTTCCCATTGGAAAACCGTATTCCCCCCATGCCGGAGGATCTACCGGTACAGGAGGCTGCCGTGAAACCCAGGACAAGAAAAAGGCATACCCTCCCAATACCCATCAATAGGATCGTCCATATTTTTAAGTCACTCATATACTTCCCTTGAATAAATGTTTTAGAAAGAAGAAAGTGGAAGGTGGGTAATGCCCGCCCCGATAAAAGTTGGGGGGCACAAGCCCCCCTAACACTCCCCCAAGACTGGCTAAAACGACTTGCGGGTAGAATGCTACACACACCCCGCAAGTCACCGTTACCCACTAGAAGCGGACATTTACCGCCGGAAGGCTTGACATTCCGCTTGCACAAATTTTCTGTACTGGCTATAATATTTCTATGCTTCGGACAGCGGAAAACATACAAGCAGACTCCCACCACAGGTCATTATGTGGGGCTGTTTTGGCCTCGTCAAGTACCCGGTCCCGGTAGCTTAAATTTTTCCCTTTTCATCAATTCCGTGCCCCCAAATACCCTGCCGTCTAGAGGTTTTGTTCCCAAGTCTTTAGACTTCAACCTAAAATTTTTTGATTTCAAGCCAAAATCTGAGCGGACCAGGAAATGATTATTACCGGCTATACCGGCTCCGGCAAAACAGTCCCCATCCCCGCGCGAATAAGCAGGAAAAGAGTAAGCGCCATCGGCGGCAGCGCCTTTTCCAAAAAGGGCCGACCGGCGTAACCATGCCGACCGGCGTTACCATTGGGGCGGGTTTGGTTTATTTTTAACTCCGGGTAAAAAGGAGAACAAAACCCGCCGGCAATACGCAAAGCGTGTGGGTATACAGCGACATTCTGGGCCGCATACAGGCGGCGGATTAACACAAAAATGAACCCCTCCGCCCCAAGGGGCGGGGTATTAGACCCCACTGCGAATAAAAAATTGACGCAAAGGTTGTAGAGTAACGCAAAAGCGCCTTGTTGAAGGCGGGGACAGGGACTATCGCCCCAGACCCCGCCGAATTATCTTGCAGATAAAAAATTGGAAACAGGCATTGGTTACACGCCTTCCCGCCATCCCATAAAAGGGCTTATTTGCCGCTGGCCTTTGCCTCTGCGGCAGCATATTCACCGGCGATCCGGCCCGAGTTCCAGGCAAAGCCTGTGGCAAGCCCCTCGTAGGGGGGGTAGCTGGTGATATTACCGTAGAAACCCGCCGCGTTGTTTCCCACCACATAGAGGCCGGGGATGGGCTTCAGGTCCGTATCCGTGGCCTGGAGCTTTTCATTGACCCGCACACCCCCCAAGGTTCCCAGGTTGCTGATCTGCATCTTGGCCGCGTAGAAGGGCCCTGCGGAAACAGGATACACCAGGCTTACCGCGGATTTGCCGAACACATCCTGCTTGGTCTGAATTGCCTGGTTATACTCTTGCACGTTCCGGATAAGCCGATCCGGGTCCATGCCGAGTTTTTCAGCCAGTTCCTCCAGGGTGCCGCCTTTGGTGATGATCCCCTGCCGCACCCCTTCCTCGGCCAGGACTGTGAAATCCCCTTCCGCCATGTTGGGGCCGCCAATAGCGGTATCCATGATCAGGGTCTTCCCTCCCGTATAGGCGTCCAGGGTGGCCTTGTCTACCAGGATAAAATAGACGCCCCCTACGGAGTACCCTGCGTTGGAGGTATAGGCCGTGTCCCAGACCACTTCCTCATTGACAAACCGATTTCCCGATTGATCGATCCAGAGGAGGGGGGACCGGACGATCCGGTCAAAGGCGGAATTGGCCACACTGATCTCCCCGGGATTCGCAGCGGCCGCAAGACCGTTACCATGGAGCAGGGTAGAGGCGGTGTCCCACTTGGCGGCCCCCGCTTCCCAGGCCATTTTGATACCGCTGCCGTCCACTCCCCAGAGGCCGAGGTAGGGGGTGTTGTAATACTCCTGCATCATCTCATGGTTCCCTGCGTATCCGCCTGTGGCTAGGATAACCGCCTTGGCATGGACCGTCAGGGTTCCGCCGTCCTTTTTCCGGGCGATGAACCCGGTGACCCGGCCCTGGGAGTCAATGAGGAGCTCTGTGGCCGTGGTGTTTAGCCTGAGGTCCAGGCCCCGTTTCGCCAAATTTTCATGGACCACATCAATGGCCGCCTTATCACTAGCTTCATAGCTGAAGAGATCGTACCAATGGTACATCCGCCATTTCATATCATTGTCCCGGTGGGCAATCTGGGGGGTCTCGGGATTGACATGAAAGGTGATTCCCCAGGTCTCCAGCCAGCGGATCGTATCCCCGGATTTTTCCACAATGGCCCTGGTGAGGGGAGCGTAGTTGATGTAGTGGGCATAGTCGTTGATCGTCTGAAAAACCGCGGCTTTCTTGATCTTGGAGTATTCCTCCCCTGCCTCGTACTGGAGGTGGGACTCCACCGCAAAGGGCCCTCCGGCAAAGAACCGGCTGATCCCCCCGATGTTCCCTGTGGCTTCCACCATCAGGACCTTGGCCTGCTGGTCAATGGCTGCCGCAGCTCCGGCGGTCCCGGAAGCGCCGCCACCGATGACCCCCACATCCACGGTTATCTCCTCGTTTGAGGCGCTCCCTCCCCCCTTCGCTTTGAGCAGGGCCGTGTTGACCCCCGCCTGTTTAAGGGCCTTCTCCGTTGCTGTGAGAACCGCCAGAGAGGTAACTGTGGCTCCGGAAATGGTATCCACATCAAGACGCTGGGCCTCCAGGACCCACGCCGCCATTTTAGGCGCCGCTTCACCACCGATCTTCGGAGTTTCCCCCGCAGCATTGACCTGGACCTGGGTTATATTCCCCGTACTATCCACGGTTACCTCTACAGACACCTCACTGGCATGGCCTTTGGCGCTGGCGGTGTAGGTCCCCGGTGTTATCCGGCCCCCCTGTCCGATTTGGCATGCCCCCAGGCCAATCATAAACGTTATCCATACCAGCCCCAGTGCTGGTACTGCAAATTCAAATTTTTTCGTCATAATACTGCTCTCCTCCTCAATTATATGGGATTTTGACGGTCCGGATAAGAAAATGTACAGCATTTCCTTATCCGGCAAACTATAGGTGGAAGTCTTGCGTGGACATGAGCAAAACGAATGCCCTGACAAAACCGCAGCCCGATCCGCCTGTTGGCGGTCGAAGCGTAAACAGTCTTCGTTATATGCGGCAACCTCCTTTATTTAAAGATTTTTTTAGAAATGTATGAAAGTTTTTTCGATACTTTTCCGGCGGCATTGATACGAATTGCTGGAATTCATGAATAAAATGAGATTGATCAAAATAGCCGTTGTCTACAGCCAGTGAAGGAAGATCGTAATATTTGGTGAGCAGCAATTTCTTTAGTATATTCTGGAACCGCATCACATTACTGTATCTTTTTGGTGAGAATCCGTAAGTATCCTTGAATTTTTCCCGGATGTATCTTTCGGAATAGCCCAGGATACGCTGCAGGTTATTAAAGAGTATGTTCCCCTTGGAAGCACAGATTATCAGTGTAATATAATCTACAAATGTAGGGGTATGGTTGCGATTTATTATTTCTACATTAGAAAATTCATTAAACAGGGCGATCTGTGCATTAAAATCATCGGTGACGCTTATTTTTTCTACCAGTCTTTCAGCATTAGGACATATAGAGGCAAAATCCACCGACATATTCAAGAGCTCGTTTACGGAACAGGCGCCTATTTTATAACCAAGACTGGAGTAAGGTTTGAAACCAAAATACTTTGTTTCCGGTTTCAAAACTAATTGGTTTGGTTTAAAAAAGAAACCCGAAAACAGAGCCTTGGGATGATTCCGATCACATTCAAAGAGAATATTCAGGCAGGCATCGGGCAGCAATTGGATAGAACATTCATCTGCATTTGGACCGGTTTTAAACTGATAACAGAGGGCGCCCTTCTTGACGCTTAATATATTCCAGTCAATAACTTTTTCTCTATAATTATACACCTGCATGTTGATGGAAGGCTGGAACGGAGGGGAAGAACCATGCATGTTTTCAATAAGATTACTGATAGACATCCTTTAACCCCTCCTGCCTTCCTCAACCATAGGGCCTAATCATATAAATAAACGCAACCCTATTTTTAACAAGGCTATGTTTTATTCATAAAATAATAATATTTTTAAAATTTTCCAAGAAGATAAACATTTTCTACCATCAATCCATCATATTTTAAGATTTTCTGTATTAAAAAACAAAAAATCCCGGTTGACGATCATCTTTAGCAGTTTTATGGTACAGGAATTCATTTTTATGAATTCCTGTATAAATTTACATACAGATACAGGAAAACTGCTATACTGTGGTAAAAAGCTTGGAAATAATCTGCCATTTCCCGTTTGTTTTGATGAGATGGAAGAAATCTACCAAAACCCCTTGCCCGCGAAAACCGGTTTCTGATAGAATTACCGAAGCTACATTACCTTCGATACGTATTGATTCTATTTCCGCCTGGTAGGGATCTCCTTTGGATTCCATTGAGGGGGAGCCGCCGATATCCGCGATAAAGCCGGAAGGATCCGCAATTAACGGATCTGGTCCAAGGTACCCGTTCATCACGGCCTTTTCGTGGAAAACACTCTGGAGGGTTTTTGTGTCTGCCTTGTAAGTGCCTTCTCTGTAATCGTTGATGACTTTTTTTATTGCTGTTGTTTCACTGTGATTGTTCATAGTAAACCTCCGGTATTTCTAGAGTTATAATGTATATAACTAAGTATATTCTACAGCAGCCGCAACAGGATGCATTGTAAATAACGGAAATCGGGTAAATTTAATCCGTTTCTTTAGACCGGTTCCGGAATCCTTAAAATCACTCCATTTTAGATGATTATTTCTTTTCGTTATGTCAACAGAGATGAAGAGTATCTGTTATTTTGAGCCGTTTTATACAATAAGCCTAATCTATTGGAGTTTACGATATTAAAGCTAAAGTCTTTGGTTAGCGTATTTTTTTTTATTTGGAGAAAGTACAATATGCCCAATTCAAGGTATCCTTTATTGTTTAGTCCTGTCAAGGTGCGTAATACCGTATTTCGCAATCGGATCATGGCCACGCCGACATCCCTGTCCTGGGCGGATGCCTACACCGGGGCGCCGGTGGATTTGACCTTGTTTTATTATGAAGATAAGGCCCGGGGGGGCGCCGCTTCGGTAACCCTGTCCGAAACAACTATCAGCCGCCGGCATGGAGCTTCCCGGGGAGTTGGGCATTATATTGTTCACGATGAAGTTTACGGAGATCCGGGGCCTCAGCTATCCAAAATTACCGAAGCTCTGCGCCGGCACGGCGCGGTTCCGTCCGTACAGATACACCATGCCGGAGATGTAACCTTTCCCACCCTGATTGGGGGGGATGATCCCTGGGGTCCAAATGAATACACCCGGGAAGACGGGGTCCATGTCCAGGCGATGACCGAAGATATGATGTTTGCGGTTGCCGGGGACTTTGCCAATGCCGCGCTGGCCGCAAAAAATATCGGATTCGGCATGGTAATGATCCACGGCGCCCATGGATGGCTGCTGGGACAGTTTCAATCCGGAGCGACGAATTGGCGCCAGGATAAATACGGCGGAAGCATTGAGAACCGCGCGCGTTTTCCCTTGATGGTCTGTAAGGCGATCCGTGAAAAAGTAGGGAATGATTTCCTTGTAGAGTACCGGGTCAGCGGCGATGAACACCTGAAGAACGGCATTACCCGGGAAGAGGCGGCCGAATTTGCCGTCATCATTCAGGACTATGTGGATATTATCCATGTTTCCGCAGGTTCATACTATACGGCCCGTCAATACACGTTCCCCGGTTCCTATCAGCCAAGGGATACAAATACTCACCTGGCGGAAGCGGTTAAGAAAAAGGTCAGAATACCTGTCGCGACCGTGGGCGCCCACATGGACCCGGTTATTATGGAACGGATCCTTGAAGAAGGCAAAGCCGATTTTATTGCCATTGGCCGCGGCTTTGTTGCCGACCCGGAACTACCCCATAAGATTGAAGATGATCGTCTTGACGACTGGCGTCCCTGCATCCGCTGTAACAACTGCCTGGGCCGGAAATATGACGGCCTTAACAACTGTGATGTTAATCCCCTGGCCGGCGCGGAACTCTGGACCGTGCGTACTCCCGGTCCGCTGACAAGCCGGAAGGTACTTGTCGTAGGCGGCGGTCCCGGAGGAATGCAGGCGGCCATAACAGCCGCAGAAAGAGGACATGAGGTGATACTGGCGGAAAAGACAAATTCCCTTGGGGGAACATTGAAATTTGCGGCCCTGGATGAACACAAGGATGATCTTAACAGCCTCACTCAATATTTAATCCGCCAAACCGGGAAGCACGCTATTGATGTACGCCTGAATACGGAAGTGACGGTGCAATTTATTGAAGAAATTAAGCCCTATGCGGTCATCTGTGCGGCCGGCGCCGAACCGATCATTCCTTCGTTCAAAGGAGTGGATCTGCTCCCCTGCATCCACGCCACAACAGTCTATACATCCGTTGACATGGTAAAGGGCGCAAATGTAGTGGTTATCGGCGGTGGTCTTGTGGGCTGCGAGGTAAGCATATTCCTGGGCGGGAAGGGGAAAAAAGTAACCCTGATAGAGATGCAGGACAAGCTTGCCCCTGATGCTAACCGTATTCATAAGGATTCCATGATGGAGGCCCTTAACAATCTCTCCGATGCAATAACTCCATTGGTAAATACAAAATGCCTGGAAATAACCGGGGACGGAGTCCTGACGGAACGGGATGGAAAAAAAGAATTAATAACTGCCGACACGGTTGTATATGCGGTTGGAATGAAACCCAGAAGCGATCTGGCCATGCAGCTACAGACGGCAAAGGGGGTGAAGCGGTATATAGCTATTGGTGACTGCCAGAAAGCGACGCGGGTTAAAGACGCGATACATGGCGGGTATTATGCAGCTATCGATATCATTTAACCATTAGGTTAAATAGATCGGACAAAGACGAGGAGGCATTAATTGGTAATAGCAGAACTTGTATTGAAAAATGGGAAGGTGGCTACCCTTGATAAACACAATACCTTCCATCAGGCTGTTGCAGTTAAAGATGGCTGGATCATTGATGTTGGTTCAAATGATGAGATCTCCGCGCGTATTGGCCCTGCCACCAGGGTCATCGACCTGGGCGGTAAGGTGCTTTTGCCGGCGGCGAATGACGCCCACCTGCATGCCACCCTGACAGGCCTGATGCTGGATTCCGGCTTTCTTCAAGTGGGAACGCCGGACATTAAAACTGTTAAGGATCTGCAGAAAAAAATTGCCGCCGCCGTTGCCGGAAAAAAACCCGGTCAGTGGATATACGGAAGCGGTTTTCTTGAGTTCCTCCTGGAAGAATGCGCCGCGGAAGGGCGCGGCCTTAACCGCTGGGACCTTGATCCGGTTTCGCCTGACAATCCTGTGATGCTTACGGATTTTGGACTTCATACCCTGGTAGTTAATTCCAGGGCGCTGGAAGCCGCCGGCATTGATAAAAATTTCAGGGCCCTTGCGCCGGAAGAGGGAATCCTGGAAAGGGACCCGAAGACCGGAGAGCCCAATGGCAGATTGCTTGAATGGTCCGCGCATCATCTTATCGGCAATCATTGTCCCGTGGTGAGCGAAGAAGAACTTGAAACCTTAATTCTTCGCGTCCAGAAAGCCCTGAATGAACAGGGGGCCGCCAGTCACAATGATATTATTGGCCGGGGGCTGGAACGGATATTCTTTGGTGTCGGCCGGGAAAAAGTCCTGCATGTGTATGAGAAGCTGCGCAGAGAGGGCAAACTAACGGCCCGGGTAAGCATTGCCATCAATCCCTGCATAGAAGGAATTGAGGATTATGAACATACCCTGCGCGGTATCGACGAAATGTCATTGCCTGTTTTTGAAGACCGGAACTGGGTTAAGGCGGACGCAGTAAAACTGTTCGGCGATCAGGGAATCTGGCTGCGTCCCCGTGAGGATCGGCCTGAAGGAACGGGAAGATCCGTTTTTCCGGGACAAACCAACGATGAACAGGCGGAGAATATAAGCAGGACAATCATTGAGCTGCACCGCAGGGGCTGGCAGGTATGCATACATGCTATAGGCGGGAAGACCATCGATACCGCAATAGATGCCTTTGCACAGGCCCAGGAAATGTTCCCCCGCGAAACGCCTCGGCACTATATTATCCACGCTGATGATATGACCGTGGAAAACGCCGGGAAGATGAGCCGCTATAATATTGGCGCTTCTCCCCAGCCTATTGCGGCTAATATTGTCGCCGGTATGAATGCCCCCAGATTGACGGCCGGAGAGGAGTTGTTCAACTGGCAGGCATATATTGACAAAGGCGTTCCGGTGGCGGGAGGATCGGATTCCCCCTGTTTTTCATTCAATTGGCGGGAAGGGGTTCAGTTTGCCGTAACCAGAACCACCATGGCGGGTCAACAGATAAGGCCCGATCTTGCTATGAAGCTGGAAGACGCTATCCGTATGTATACCGTTTTCGGCGCATATCAGGAACACATGGAGAATGTCCGCGGTACCATTGAAATAAACAAAGTTGCAGACTTTCAGGTATTAGGCAGGGATATATTCACAACCCCGCCAAATGAGATCGCCAATATTCCTGTAGTAATGACAATCTGTGCAGGGAAAATTGTGTTTGAAAAAAATTAGACGTATGTTTAATTTTAATTATTTTGGATCAGGAGAGGTTGGTTATGAGTGAAGGGAAAAGTCTTATTAAGCTTACCGTTGCTATCTTGGCTCTGGCATTTGTGTCGCAGATAAATACCATCGCATCAGTTGTTATGGCCGATGTGGCGGCATTTTTCCCTAATGCCAGTGTAACAGCGATTCAATACGTCATGCAGATGGGGATGATAGGCGGGCTTCCGGTATCTTTCGCCGTAGGATTTCTTACAAAAAAGTTCCGCATCAAGTCAATGCTGCTTGTCGGCGTAATCTGTATTCTTGTCGGCGGCATAGTTCCGTTCTTTAATCACAGTACGCTTGCAATTCTGTACGTCTGTGCGTTCCTCGTCGGCGCCGGTCAGGGCTTTATGTACCCATTGGTCGGGACCTTGATTCTGCAGAATTTTGAAGGCCAGAAAAAGAATACCCTGCTTGGTCTTAACACAACCTTTGCCACCGGCGGCGCCACGCTGCTTTTGTTGATCGCCGGTCCTGTTGCCCTTAGCGGCTGGGTGAATATCTATCTTCTGTACCTCGTGGCGGTGCCTGTATTCCTTATTGCCCTTATCTGCCTGCCCAGAGGTGAAGTGGTTCCTCCCGCTCCCGCCAATTCGGCTCCCAAGGCGCCGGTACCCGTCAAGGGCTGGATCCAGTGCTGCATTGTGGCGCTGATGTATGTGGCCTATGTTTCTTTCCCCTTGAATGTTTCTATGTACATCGTCGGAGAGAGTCTCGGCGATGCAACCGCTTCGGGCCTTGCCATGTCAATCATTACGGTAGTCGGCGCCGTCCTCGGGGTCGTTTTCCAAGCCGTGATAAAGGCAGTCAAGCTCTTTATTGGTACCTTCGCGGCCCTCTTTGGCTTCCTCGGCATGCTGACGATCTGTCTTGCCAGTAATGTCGCCATGGTATACATAGCCGCCGTACTGTTGGGTCTTTTCTTCGGCGCTAATTTTTCCAGCGGCGGCTATATCATCAGCCGGATCTGTACGCCGGAACAGTTTGCCCCGACCTTCTCGGTTATCATGGGCTTTATAAACTTCGGCGTTATCCTGTCCCCAATTATCGTTAATCTTATTACAGCCGCCTGGGGCGGAACAGGATCCCAGGGCGCTTTTATTACTTCCACCGTCATATTCGGCGTTGTGGTAGTATTGCAGATTATCTGGAATGCCTATCTTACAAAAACATGCCCCGCAGCCAGTGAGCCTGCAAAGGCCGCAGCATAACCCGGCAAGGGGAGTTTTTCAAATGAAGAACCCAGGAGCAAGATCCTGGGTTCTTCATTTATGAAAGTAATTCCGAAATATACAATTATAAATTATTTATATGGACGTATAGTAATACTATTGATACCAATTCTTTGAAGGAAGGATAAATTATGGACAATATCGAATTGATTGACAGCATGATCGGGAAAGCAAAGACGGCTCTTGCAGAATTTGCAAAGTATGATCAGGAGAAGGTTGATGCCTGCATTAAGGCAATGTTGCTTGCCTTCAAAAGCAAGGCTGAGGAACTTTCCAGGGAAGTAATTGAAGAAACTGGCCTTGGCGATTACGAATCAAAATTTGAAAAAAACATCGGTTCGCCTGATGGTATATGGTATGCGCTAAAGGGAAAAAAATCGGTTGGAATTATCGGTGAAGACAGGGAAAGGAGTCTCAAATTAGTGGCCTCCCCAAAGGGAATCCTTTGTTCCGTGGCGCCCACAACCAATCCCAACATCACCGTGCTTTTTAATGCCGCCTTTGCCTTAAAGGGCCGCAACGTTCTGATCGTTGCGCCGCATCCCCGGGCAAAAAAAACGACCCTGCATACAATACAAATTTTGAATGAAGCCCTTGCCAAGCTACAGGCTCCCAAAAACATCATTCAATGTATTGAGGAACCTTCGGTTGAATGTACCCAGATTCTGATGAAAAAGTGTGACGTCATCATCGCTACCGGAGGCGCCGCCATGGTCCAATCCGCATATTCCAGCGGCCGCCCCGCCTTTGGTGTCGGACCGGGAAATGTTCAAACGATCATTGACAAAGGGTTTGATTATAAAGAGGCCGCCGCTCAAATTGTTATCGGACGTAAATTCGACAATGGCCTGATCTGCGCGGGGAATCAGTCCGTTATCGTACCCAAAGAAGATGCCGGTCAGATAGTGGAAGCCCTCAAGGCCAATGGGGCATACTATGCCGAAAGCCCGGAAGAAGTAGACAGGTTCCGCAAGGCCCTGTTTCCGGACGGAAAGATTATCAACAGAGATCTGGTAGGCAAGAATGCCATTGCAATTGCCAAGCTGGCAGGCGTAACCGTTCCCGAAAACACTGCGGTAATTCTCCTGAAGGGCGATTCACATAAAATTGGAAAGGCAGATCCTATTTGCGGTGAAAAGATGTGTCCTGCCCTGGTGCTGCTTACCTATGAAACTTTTGAACAGGCCGTTGAAATAGCCAGGACTAATCTGCTCTTTCAGGGCGCGGGTCATACATCGGTGATACATACAAACGATGAAAAGAAAGTGGAATACTGCGGCACAACCCTGCCAGTATCACGGCTGCTTGTAAATCAGCCCGGTATATTTGCGGCCAATCCGGCCCTCGCCAATGGCTTTAATCCCACCAGTACCCTTGGGTGCGGTTCCTGGGGAAACAATTCAATCTCGGAAAATTTGACCTTTGAACATCTGATCAACATTTCCCGTATCGGCTGGAAAAGAGACCCGAAGGATATTCCCAGCGTTCAGCAGATCTGGTCAGAGTAGCACTTCAAACAGGAGATAAAGATGAGCTTGCAATCATTTGCCGATGTAGCAAAACTTGTTAAGGCAACGCCGGAACTCAAGACCGTCGCGTTGGTGTGGGCAGCGGATGAACATTCCCTGGAAGCGGTATTTCATGTTGAACGGGACGGGCTTCTTCGCTTCCTCCTTATCGGCATTCGTGAGGATATCAAAAAAGTTGCAGAAAAACTGGGACATACCGTAAGGGACGATCAGATCTGCGATGCAAAAACTCCGGATGAAGCCGCAGCAAAGGGCATAGAACTGATAAAAAGCGGCAGGGCGCAATTTTTAATGAAGGGCAGGCTTGAAACAGGTGAACTGCTTAGGCATGTGGTGAATAAGGAATACGGGCTTTCCGGAAACCGTATAATGTCCCATATCGCCCTGAATGAAATTCCTGTTTATCATAAGCTTGTCATCAGCACCGATGGGGGAATGATGCCATACCCGACGGTGGAACAAAAGAAGGGTATCATTGAGAATGCGGTCTCGGTCATGAACGCATTAGGAGAGGCAAATCCAAAGGTGTGTATTCTTACCGCGGTAGAAAAAGTTAATCCAAAAATGCCCGAAACAATCGAAGCCGCCGCATTGAAGGATATGAATAGATCCGGCGCCATTGCCAACTGTACCGTGGAAGGTCCCATTTCGCTTGATTTGGCCATGGTCAGGGAGCGGGCAACGGTAAAGGGTTATGAAAGTCCCTGCGCGGGAGAAGCGGACATCCTTGTTGTGCCCAACATCCATGCGGGAAATTTGCTTGGCAAGAGTTTTGTGGAAATGGCCAACGCAAAGATGGCAGGGTTGATCGTTGGCGCCGCATGTCCGATTGTATTGACTTCAAGAGGGTCATCCGGAGAAGAAAAATACAATTCACTGGTTCTGGCATGCGCTGTTTGCAATTAGGGTTGATCTGTATGCAATATAGACAAACCGCCATTGATTGAGGATCTGATATGTCTGTCGATACGGATGTTGAATTTAACCTGTTGGATAAAACCCGCTGGATACAACTGATTGCGGGTTTTGTCCTGCTTTTATTTTTAGGCCTTATATATGCGTGGTCTGTCTTTATTGTCCCGTTGGAATCAGAGTTTGACTGGAACCGCCAGGCAACTTCACTGACCTTTACCATCTCCATGTCCGCCTTCTGTATAGGAGGATTGATAGCGGGCCTGCTTGCCGGAAAATTGTCTTCCGGTTTGATACTTCGCATTTGCGCCGTTTTTGTACTGGCCGGATTCGGGTTCGCATCACGGATCGTTACCCTTAAGGGTCTCTATATCTGTTATGGGATGTGTGTCGGCCTGGGTATCGGACTGGCCTATAATGTGGTTATCAGCAATGTTACGCGGTGGTTCCCCGAAAAAGCCGGATTTATATCCGGATTGCTGCTAATGGGCTTTGGCTTAGGCGGCATGGTATTTAGTACAACCAGCACTATACTGATGGAGAGGTTCGGCTGGCGCATCGTATTTGCAGGCATAGCCGGAGTATATTTCCTGCTGATAATAGTATGTTCCCTTATTATTTCTCAACCAAAAACAACCCTAATGTCAGGATCCTTCAAAGATACAAAAGAGAGGACAAGTACCTTAAAGGATTATACGACAAAAGAGATGGTGAGCGATGCCTATTTCTGGCTGTATTTTATATGGTCGGTATGCCTCTCCGCAGGCGGTCTTGCGATAATCGGCCATGCTTCACCATTTGCCATTGATATGGGCGTCACGGTTTCGGCTGCCGCTTTCTATGCGGGGTTAATATCGGTATTCAACGGAACCGGAAGGGTTGTTTTTGGATTATTATTTGATCGGGTCGGCAGACGGCTGACTATGTTAATAGTTTCGCTGGGCCTTGTAATAACATCCTGTATTCTCATATTGGCCCTGCGTTTCAATTCCATCCATGTTCTGGTTATAGGATATGTTTGTGCCGGTATTTCCTACGGCGGTATTATGCCCTGTAATTCTACGGTAATAAATAAATTTTACGGGCAGAAACATTATCCTATGAACTTTTCCATAATCACGATGAATATACTGATCGCATCACCTCTGGGGCCTTTCTTGGCCGGCTCGTTGCAGAGATTATCAGGCTCTTATGCATCAACCCTGTATGCCTTGATCGTCTTTGGCTGTTTAGCTGTTCTGTTGAGTCAAATTATCCGTCAAAAAAAATCCTAGACGGATACAATTTTGTTTTTTTATGGAGGGTACTTATGGCTAGACGTATTATTGATTCACATGCACATTTGGGAGATATATTCCACGAAAACCGGAACATTAGCTTTAAAACCAATGTAAGAAAGGGAGATTACGAGGATCGTTTTATTGAACTGGAGGAATCCCTGTTTACCAAGCCCCTGTTTACCGGTGATCCGCGGGATTTGCAGCTCGTAATCGACGGTGGTCAGTTCCGTTGCTGGGAGGCTACACTGGAAAATACTTCCCGCCAGCTCGATGAATGTGACATGGCCGGAATTGTCTTGCTCCCCGTATTGCCCAATACCACCTTTGAAGAATACCTTGCGGCTTCCAAACTGGATCCCCGCATCATCCCTTTTACCGCTGCGGATATGACCCTGTCCATTGATGAAATGCAGGAGAAACTGTACCGGGATATCGGCAGGGGCGCCAAGGGCCTTAAGCTGCATCCGATTCTGCAGAATGTCCGGCTTTTGGATGACAGGATGCACGCCGCGGCGGATGTGTTTGCCCGGGCGGATCTGCCGGTGGTGGTTCACATTGGTGAAGGAACTTATTATTCCGCTGACAAGACCTATCCGGTAAATTCAAAATTTGGCGCCATGTCAGACTTTTTTGAATTTGCAAAAAACCGGAACAATCAGGTGCTTATTGCCGCCCATTGTGCCGCCTTTGCCCAGCCGCTTATGGAAGGATGTAAGGGCATTGACAATGTTTACGCTGATACTAGTTTCTGTTCAGTTGCCGCAGCTAGGGAGGCGGTTAAAATAATGGGCGCCGAGAGGGTCCTGTACGGTACGGACTATCCATTTGTTAACGAGAAATTTTGTATTGAGGTTATTGAGAGGGCCTTTGAAAACGATCCGGTTACCAAGGATAAAGTTTTCTATGCCAATATCGCAAAACTCATACACCTTTGATCGTTGTGATTGTACTTTATACGGTTTTAATCCGTATACAAAATATTTATAGTGGAGGGTACTTATGGCTAAGCGGATTATCGATTCACATGCTCACATAGGAGACATTTTTCATGAGAACAAAAACATCACATTCAAAACAAACATCAAAAAGGGAGATTACGATGATCCCTTCATTGATTGTGAACGTTCAGGGTATACAATACCGCTGATCCCAAAGAAGGTGGAAGACCTGATCAACGCGGGACAATTTCGAAGCTGGGAATGGACCCTTGAGAATTTGATAAAAGAATTGAATGACCATCCCGAGGTGCAGGGAATTGTCATGCTTCCCATCTGGCCGAATCAGACCTATGAGGAATATTGGGCTGCTTCCAAACTGGAACCCCGGATCATTCCCTTTACCACCTGCGTATTGGATATGCCGGTCGATGAAATGGCTGATAAATTGCGCCGGGACATTAAAAACGGAGCCAAGGGGCTTAAACTGCATCCTACCATTCAAAATGTTCCGCTGGATGATCCTAAGATCGAATCTGCGGTAAAAGTTTTCCGGGATGCGGATCTGCCGGTTCTAACCCATTGCGGTGCAAATCCCTACTATACGGAAGACAGTCCGTGGAGCAGGAAGACTAATCCCGCCTACAGCGATATTAAAGAAGTGGCCAAGTTCTGCCATAAATTCGCCGACACCAAAATAATCGTAGCCCATTGTTGCAGCGCCGTTGATCTGTTATATGAACACGTGAAGGGACTCCCCAACGTTTACACCGACACATCCATGTGTTCCGCAGCGTTGATGCGCAAGGGCGTTGAACTGCTCGGTAAGGATAAGATCCTCTTTGGTACGGACGTACCCTTTGGTTCTTTCCATTATTCCATTGCTGAACTGGACAAGGCCTTTCTCGATCAGCCGGAAATACTGGACAAGGTTGCCTTTGGGAATATCGCAGCCTTAATGCATTTAGAATTTTAATTTAGCCGTGAGGAGGAACGGAAGCGGCCTTTTTGTTCCGGCGGGTTCAATGCCTGCTGTTACAGGAAGGTCCTTCCTATTAGTAACATGAACGAAAAAATACTGGTGATTAATCCGGGATCCACGTCAACAAAAATAGCTTTATTTGACGGTGAAACTCAACTTTGGAACGTAAGCATTGAACATGCGCTGGAAGATCTTTCCGGATTTGATACCATCATTGATCAGCTTGACATGCGTTATAATCTGGTAATACAGGCACTGCATGAAAAGGGTTACAGGCCTTCCGATCTTGCCGTGGTTGTATCCCGGGGCGGACCTTTTGCCCGGGTAGAAAGCGGAGCCTATGAGATAAATGAGGACATGCTTGAGACAATGAAAACTAATCCGATAGATCAGCATGCATCTAATATCGGCATGGCTATTGCCCATTCTATTGTGAAACCTCAGGGTATAAAGGCGTATATTTATGATGCGGTTACCATGGACGAGATGCTTCCAATTGTCCGCATTGTAGGATTAAAGGAAATGGCCCGGCGTGGTCAGGGACACAATCTGAATATGCGGGCCGCGGCTTTAAAGCTGTGTCAGGACAAGGGCTGGAATTATAACGAAAAGAATCTTCTGGTTGCTCACCTGGGCGGCGGGATCACCTTTAGCCTCCATTCCAACGGTAAAACGATAGATATGATATCCGATGATGAAGGGGCTTTTGCTCCCGAACGGGCGGGGGGGCTGCCGGGATTTCAGCTTATCGATCTTTGTTTTGATCGGGGCCTTTCCAAAAAAGAAGCGCTGCGGATGATTCAGCGAAAGGGCGGGCTTATCTCCCATTTAGGCACCGCCGATTCCCGGGAAGTTGAAAAGCGCATAGACGAGGGTGATATGGAAGCGCGTCTTGTTTACGAAGCCATGGCCCTGCATGTAGCAAAAAATCTGGCTAAGCTTTCGGTAGTGGTAAACGGCAAAATTGATGCGGTCATTCTGACCGGGGGCATCGCCTGTTCGGAATATTTCACCACGATGATAAAAAACCGGATAGAATTTCTGGCGCCTGTAGCAATTCTACCCGGTGAGAATGAAATGGACGCCCTTGCCAAAGGCGCTCTACGGGTACTGCGCGGTGAAGAGCAGTCCCGTGTTTACAAAAAGAATTAACGGGGGAGCAGAAACCGTTTCTCCTCCTCCGCAAGGTCAAACCCCAGGGTGCCTCCGGGGTTCATGATGTTGTCCGGATCAAAATGATTTTTCAGGGCCCGGAAGATGGCGTGTTCGTTTCGGCCAATGGAACCCTCAAGCCAGGGGCCAAACATCTTACCGATGCCGTGATGATGGCTCATGGAGGCCCCTGATTTTTGTATCGTGTCCAGGATCCCTGCATGGAATTGCCGGTATTCTTCGGGGTCGTGAATCCGGGTGATAAAGATCCAGTAGAGGTTAGCCCCCTGGGGGTAGACATGGCTCATGTGGGTCATGCAGATGGTCCTGGGCCGGCTCTTCACATAGGCCCGTACCTCCCGGTGGACCTTGCTCATGTTGCTCCAGTTGACGCTGCACTCCATGGTGTCCATTACGATGCCGAAATCCTGCATGGTGTCCCGCATATAGGGATCGTTGAAGCGGCCTTTCTCCCAAGCCCGGGTAACGACCCCGGAAAGCCAGATGCCGCCGTACTTCTTCGCCACCCGGGCGACATTTTTTGCACAATTCCGGGAGAATCCCGCTTCGCCATTGGTAAAGCCCAGAAAGAGGCACATTTCGTTGAGTTTAAAGCCCTTCATATCAAAAAGATGCCGCAGGGGACTCTCAATGACATTGTACATGTGCATCATTATGCTGGTCTCTTCGGGGTCCGAAAGGCGGAACACCGAAGGATAGCCCGCCTCACTCTGCATGATCTCCCGGGCCGCTGCCTGACCGGTTTCCCAGTCCTTAAACATGTAGGAGAAACGCTTGATCGTTTTGGGCATGTGACGGAAGACCTTGAGGGTTACGTGGGTCAGCACCCCAAAGGCCCCCTCGCTCCCCATCATGATTTGGTCGATATCCGGACCGGAGGCTTTTCTGGGGTAGCGGTCGGTATGAATGACCCCGGCGGGAGTGGCGTAGTCCTGTCCCAGGACGATGTCCTGGATGCATCCATAGTAGGTTGAATTCTGCCCTGCTCCATGGGTCACCACCCAGCCTCCAACGGAGGAATGTTCAAAGCTCTGGGGAAAGTGGCCCGAGGTATAGGGCCGTTTCGCCCCGAATACCTTCTCCGCGTTGTTGAGGATCTCCTCAAGCCGGGGGCCGCTCATCCCTGCTTCTACGGTGATGGCCTGGTCGATCTCATTAAAACTCACCACCTTGTTAAACCGGAGCCGCATGTCCAGGGATATCCCCCCCCGTATACACTCCACCCCCCGGGTTACCGAAGAACCGCCGCCGTACACGTAGAGGGGGATCTTCCATTCGGCGCAGCGGGCCACGATCCGTTCTATTTGTTCCTTGCTGTCCGGGTAGAGCACTGCGTCGGGCACATTCTCCACGATCTTGTTCCGGATTCGCAGGAGGTCGTACATGGTTTTGCCATAGGCCACCGAAAGCCGGGCATAGTCGTCGGTACGCACGTAGTCCTTTCCTACAATATCCGCAAAACCTTCCAATTGAGCCTGGGTCAGGCGGATGGGAATATCGAAGTGCACCGGGTCGAGCCCCAGGTCTTCACTGTAATCCTTAAAATCATCATTTGTAAGATCAAACTGGATCTTCATCATCCTGTAGAGGGATTCTCTGGGGACCTTTATCGCTTCGGGAACCCCCCATTTGAAGATAGAACGGTAAGAATCGGCGGGAACTTTGCCGTGGTACCATGCAGGTTCAAAACCTTTGTAACGATGAGCCATACCTGTCTCCTTTTATCTTTTTTCTGTGGATGAAGCTAATATCATGTTGATCTCCTGATACAAAGGCAAAAGTTTGTCAAAGATCTTCTCAAAGATCCGGGTGTAGATCTCTTTGTAGATTCCGTGAATCTGCTTGTCCGGTTCAAATTCGTCCTGTATATGTACCATCTCCCGGATAGCCTCTTCATAGGAAGAAAAGATCCCTTTGGCGATAAAAGCGACAATTGAGGAACCGAGACCTGTGGCCTCGTGGGTCTGAACCCGGTATACCGGCAGGCCGAACTGAGAGGCGGTGATCCGGCAGATCTCATTACTCTGACTGCCTCCGCCGGCAACAAACAAGCTGCTAATCCGGAGTTTGCCCCGTTTCTCCATCAGCCGCAGCCCGTCCAGAAGGGCGAAGTTGATTCCCTCGATGATCGCCCGGTAGAAGTGGATTCGGGTGTGCACATCGGTCATGCCAATGGCCGCCCCTTTGGCATGAGGCATGCTGACCCCCGGGGTAAAGTAGGGTTGGAGAATGAGCCCGTCACAGCCGGGATTGATCTCCTGAAGCCGCTTGTCCAGCAGCCATTCCGCATCGATCCCCAGCTTCTGGGCTTCCGCCACTTCCTTGGATGCAAATTCCTTTTTGAACCAGGAGAGAAGCCAGTAACCCCGGTAGATCTCAATTTCCGGATTGTAGTAACCCGGGACTATTGCCGGATAGGCGGGCATGTGAGGCTGGGGTTCCAGGTAGGTCTGGGTAGAAAACTGAATGGTGGCGGTAGTACCGAAACTCAGGGCGGCCTTCTCGGAGGAGATGCAGGAGAGTCCCAGGGTTTCACAGCCCTTGTCGCTTCCCGTGGCGATCAAGGGCAGCCCTGCGGGGATTCCCGTCTCCCGGGCAGCGGTAGTGGCGATGGTCCCCAGGGTCTTTCCGGGTTCTACAAAATCAAAGAGTTTGTCATCCTCAACCCCAAAGATACAGCGCCGAATATCGGTAGGCTTCATCCACTTCCGTAATTTGGTATCAAAGGGGATATGGCCGATGATGCCGGCGGAGGAATCCAGCAGATTCCCGCAGAGTTTGTAGTTCAGCCATGTCGAAATAAGAACGAATTTATCGGTCCGATCCCAGATGTCCCTTTCGTTTACCTTGATCCAGTTGGAGTGGCAGACCCGGCGCTGTAGCTCGATCATTTCGCGTAGCCGGGCTGCTTTAAACAACATCGCCGTAACCGCCGGCAACGGGCTGAGATTTTCCACCCTGCGGTCATCAATCCAGACGATCACATTCCGCAGGGGTTTACAGTTTTTATCTACACAGAGACAGGTATCCCGAATGGTAGTACAGGTAACGGCGATGATGTCATGCCAGAGGGCGCCTGCCTGTTCCTTGAGATTCCGGCTGGTTTCGCAGAGCTTCTCCCAGTAGAACTCCGCCCGCTGCTCCGCCCAGCCGGGTTGGATGGAATAGTAGGGCGTCTCATAGGCTCGTTGAGCCTTAAACAGTATCCGGCCCTGAGGTGACACCAGCAACGCCCGGGCGCTTTGAGTACCAATATCGAAGGTAAGAATCAGAGGTTCCGCCATTGATTACTCCTCTGGGGCATAGTCCGCATCAAACCGTATTAGTCATCCCCCTTCAAGTATATGATCCGTGGCGATGATATTACAGTCCAGGCCCAATGCTTTTTCCACCACCACATCCCCGCAGTTCAAGGGCCGGGTTACGGTGACGGTTTTGAGGAAATCCACAAGCTCCCGGATCTTTCCCTTGGGGATCTCCCGGCTGGTCCGCACGGGCAATGCCGGAATCCCGGGGAAGCTGGTCCGTACCGTGGTTGTTACCGTCCTGGTTGGGTTGGTGAGTTCCGCCTGGGCAAAACCAATGCCCCTTTTGCACTGGTTTCCGGTCACGACGATGGTCCCCATCCGGTTTTCCACCTGTAAACGACAGCCATTGGGACATACAATGCACAGCAGTTCTTTCATATACCCTCCAATGTGAGGTTTACCGAATCTCCCGGCCGGAGCCCTGCATCTTCCAGGGATAGGGTGATCCGTTCCATCTCCGGCGGCCGGAGACGGTTGTACCTTTTTGTAAACACCTCTTTCTCCCCGGCCTTGACCCGGAGCAGGGTTTTACCTCGTTCATACGCAGTCCGGAAGTAGACCGTGGTTTCCCCCTCTATATGACTCAAATCCAGCTTCTGGGGGCTCAGGCAGAGGATACCCCGGTCTCCGGTGATGTCCGCAAAACGCCGCTCCCAGAAGAGCAGATTCCCGGCAGCCATTCCCGCCGGGCCGGCAGAATTGGCGGGATTATTGTTTACGGCGGCGGCAACTGTGGCGGCAAAACGGGCGGCTGCTCTTCCCGCAGTTTCCCCGCTTTCAGAAACGTAGTCCACCAAGTCATTTACCTGCAAGGCATTGCCGCAGATGAAAAGTCCGTTGATCAGGGTCATGTTGTGCTGGTCACAGATAGGCCCGCGGGTGGCCGGATGGATAGGCGTTCCAAGCCCCTCGGCCAGTTCATTTTCAGGAATAAGCCCTACCGAAAGGATCAGGCCATCACAGGCTATCCGCTCCTCCGTACCCGGGATGGGGTTCATGTTTTCATCCACCCCCGCTACCTCCACCGCTTCGAGCCGGTCTGCGCCGACGACCCGGGTAACGGTTTTCCCGGTATGGAGGGGAATGTCAAAATCGTCAAGACACTGGGCGATGTTGCGGGAGAGCCCCGAAGGAGTCGGTTTGGCCTCATAGACCCCCAGGACCTCTGCCCCTTCCAGGAAGAGCCGCCGGGCCATGATGAGGCCGACATCTCCGGACCCCAGGATGACACATCGCCGGGCCGGGAGCTGCCCCAGGATGTTGGTGTAGTATTGAGCGGTTCCCGCGGTAAGTACCCCCGCAGGCCGGGTCCCATGGATGGACACCTGCCGGGCGGTTCTTTCACGGCAGCCTGTGGAGAGGATCAGGGTCCGGGCGGCAACCTGCTTCACCCCGCTGCTCCCCGTCAGGGTCAACTGAAAACCGGTGGATTTTTTTTGAATCCCGCTGACAAAGGTAAAGAGACGCTTTTCTACGGAAGTTTTTTCCAGTTCTTCAATGAACCGCAGGGCGTATTCGGGACCACTCAGCTTCTCACCAAAGCGGATCAAGCCAAAACCATCGTGGATACACTGCTTGAGGATACCCCCCAGCCGGGTTTCCCGTTCCGTAAGGAGCACCCGGGCGCCCGCCTTGTCCGCGGCAATAGCCGCCGCAAGTCCGGCAGGACCGCCGCCGATAACAACCACGTCAAAAGGAGCGGAGGGGGAACTCTCCGGTATGGCGGCGGAATGGGAGAGGTGTGGCGCCGGATTCTTGGGAATCACCGGGTATGCTCCGGGGGCAAACTGCCATTGGGCCCCATGAGGATGGGACTTTGGGGACCGTTTTTGTTTACCGCTTCAAGGGGGATACCCTTTTCCCCGGCGATCAGGCGGAGGATCTGGGGACCGCAGAATCCACCCTGACAACGACCCATGCCGGGACGGACCCGGCGTTTTACTCCGTCTACGGTGTCGCAGGGGACGGGACGGCGCAGACTGTCCAGGATCTCCCCCCGGCTCACCTCCTCGCAACGGCAAAGGATCACCCCGTAATCGGGATTTTCCCGGATCAGGGCGTTCCGCTCTGCGGCATCCATGTGGGCGGTCCGGGGAATGGGTTTGCGGATGGGGTTAAAGTCCGGGTTCGGCGCCGGCGTCAGGCCTTCGGCTTCCAGAATCTCCCGGGTAAACCGGACGATATCCCGGGCGATGGCCGGGGCCGCCGTGAGACCCGGAGACTGGATCCCCGCGGCGTGGACCAGATTTATCGTACGATGCCCCTTGGAAACTACAAATTCCTCTTCGTAGGTGGGGGCCCGGACCCCGGTAAAATAGGTGATGATCTGGGAACGGTTTAGAAAGGGACTGGTTTTTTGAAATTTGGCAAAAGCTCTCTCAATAGAGGTCCTATCGGTGGCATAGTTCTCCCGTTCCCAGGTTTCCACTGCATCGGGACCGATGAGGAGGTTCCCGTGGGCGGTGCGGATTACCCCGCCGCCCTTGGTGTGGGTTTTTCCCGGAGATACACCGATTCGGCTGGCAATGGTCCGCAGGATGGATGTGGTGAATTTCTTGTCCAGGATGGAGTTGGTCCCCCGCCGGGGGTGGATCGTGTAGAACTGGTCCCCCGCCATAGCGGCGATTTCGTCGGCAAAAACCCCTGCGGCGTTGATCACCACCCGGGGGTACAGTGTTCCCCGGTTAGTCTTTATCCGGGCGATCCGCCCTCCGCTGGTCTCCATCCCCAGGACCGCCGTATCAAGACTCAGCCGGGCTCCGTTTTGCACGGCGTTTTCCGCATAGGCGATAGTGAGGCCGTAGGGGCATACCACCCCTGCGGTGGGGAAAAAGAGGGCCGCTGACAGATCTTCCCGCAGCCCTCCCTCCCGCCGGTGCAGTTCCCGTCTCCCAATGACCCGGGCGCCGGGTATCCCAAGCCACTTCCAGTAGAGGATGCTGAGCCGGAGGAGAGGCTTGATCAGGACACCGCTGAAACAGAGGTACTGGCCGGTCCGCTCAAAGGGCACTCCCAGTTCCCGGGTTACCTCGTCGTAGAGTTCGTTTCCCCGCTTGTTGTAGTAATGCTTCAGCGAACCTTTCCGTAAATCCAGCCCGGGGTGAACCATCCCATCGTTCCTGCTGGATGCCTGCATAGCTACATCGTGTTCTTTTTCAACAATTAAAATGTCAAGTTTGTACCGGCAGAGATCCCGGGCAATGGCGCAGCCCGTAATCCCCGCGCCGATAATCAGCACGTCTGGCCGGCGCCCCTCCAGAGCGCTGTCCTCTAAAACCGGCTGCTTCATAGGGGGAATCGGCGCCCCGGTGAATTCGATCTTGTTTACTACTCCACGACAGTACGGCCCTTTACCCGGCCTTTTCCGGACAGCAGGACTCCGGGCCGCCAGTCTTCCCGCCCACACGACATCGTCCCAACGTTCCAGCCGTCCCTCCAAAACCAAACAGCCATCACGCTCAACCGCCACCACCTGATCCCCAAATTCTCCGGACAATCGTTTGTTCAAACGGGATAAAACGGACATATCTAGAGTATAGAGTACCTTCCGGCTTCAGTCAAACAACGAGTCCGTCGGGAATATCGGGGCGCAATAACCAGGTACGGAGCGTTGCATCCAGCAGCGCGGTATCTATTGGTTTGGAGAGGAAACCTTGAAAGCCGTTTTCCAGAAATATCTTATCATTACCTGCAAGGGCGTTGGCGGTCAGCGCAATAATTGGAACCGTTTTTGCGTATTCGCTGCCTATCTCGTTCCTGATAATCCTGACGGTTTCAATCCCGTCCATACCGGGCATCATGTGGTCCATAAAAATAAGATCAAATCGGGGACTCCCCTTCCGGATCATGGCTATAGTCTGCTCACCGCTGATTGCACCCGATATGAGCATCCCGTAAGGCGACAGCAGCGCCTTGGTTACCCGCAGATTGGTCAGTATATCGTCAACCATCAATATGTGGGCGCTGGGTAACTGAAAATACTCAATGGGCTTGAATTTTTTCTGCCCTTCACCCCGGCTTTCGGAATCCTTTAGTATCAGCGCCGCCGCCTTGCCTACAGGCTCAGGGTCCGTGATTCGCTGGCGGATTGAAACGGTAAACAGGCTGCCCTTGCCATAGACAGTTTCCACCGTAATCCGGCCATCCATCATTTCCACAAGTTTTTTGGTGATGGAAAGCCCCAGGCCGGTCCCCTCTATGTTCCGGCTTGTCTTTTCATCAAAACGCCGGTATTCGGAAAAAAGCTGGGGGAGCTGTTCCTCCCGAATTCCCCATCCCGTATCTTTCACGGAAAGGAAAAGGGAAAAATCTTCGCTATTTGCTTCACCCCAGGCATGCAGGATGATTTCCCCTTCATCGGTATACTTACAAGCGTTTGAGAGGAGGTTATTCAGTATCTGTTTTATCCGAGTCTCATCGCCCCGGAGCCGCCTGGGCAGCGATTCGCTGATATCTGCCTCAAACCGGATCGGTCTGGAGCCAATACGGACTATGCTCGCCTTGATACATTCCCGCAGTAATTCAAGGGGATCGTATTCTATCGGGATCAGGTCAAAGTGGCCGGCCTCAATCTTGGAAATATCCAGAAGTTCATTGATAATGGAAAGGAGCAGGGAGCCGGAATTACGGATCTCTTCAATATGTTCACCGGTTTTACCCGGGGGATTATTCCGTAGTTCCACATCCGCCAGTCCTATGATGACGTTAAGGGGAGTACGGATCTCATGACTCATCCTTGCAAGAAATTCACTTTTTGCCTGGGATGCCGCTTTAGCCACCCGGGTTTGGACCTCCAGTTCCCGGGTGCGTTCCTGCACGATAGCTTCCAGGTTGGTATTTGACATTTCCAGCGCGGAGTTTGTCTGGTTCAGCTGCCGGTAAAGATCCCCAAATTCCCGTGTCAGGACAAAGGCGGCGTCTATGGTAAATACAAAGAAACCATAGCGGGATATGAATAAGTTGTTATGCAGCATCATGGCGTCCAAGATGTCAAAGATCCCCGTAAAAAACAGGATAAGAATCCCAATCATCAGGTTGCCGATGGAGGTATAGATGATCGTCAGGCCAAAGGAACCGGGAATGGAAATCTTTGTGCCCTCTTTTGCCGCACGCTCCCTGACGACCCGGGCATTGCTGAAAAAAACATATAAGAAATCGTAACTAAAAATGTACAGAGTCTCCCCGATGGCCGACACCTGCCATATTTGGCGAATATCCTCACTGAATTGCAGGGAGAAACAAGCCTCCAGCAGGGCCAGGGTGAAAAAGAACCCCAGGCACACCTTGGTCTGGAGCAATACTTTCTTAAAATTCAGTTCCTCCGCAAAGGCCGCCAGGAGAGGAGGCGTTAAAAACAGTATTCCCATATCCAACCGCATCAGGATATTGGTGTCCGGAATGACGGTAAAAATTGCTGTACTCCTGAACAGAAAATAGACTCCCAGGAAGGTGGAAAAGAAGCAGTAAAACAAATTGTACCGGGCGTCCGGGCGGATGAGAAACAAAATAAAATGGTAAACCCCCAAAAAAATATATATACCGCAGAGAGCCATACTCAGGGATTCATCATACTCTGCGGTAATGGCGCTTATATCACCGATATAGTAGGGGGACACAACAAAAAATCCGGTATTCTCGTAGGAAGGATCGCCAATGATCCGTATAGAGAAGAGATTGGTCCCAAGTTTGAAGAGGGATCTTTCCACTGCAAAAACAACATGATGATAACTCCGGTGGGATACAATCTGCCCCTCCGCATCAAGGTGAACCTCAGATTTAACCGGAACGCCGTTGAGAAAAACCTCCCAGTTATCGCCGATGCCGGCGAAAAAGACCCCCGGCGTGAAGGGTTTCCCATTCCGGATCAATTCCATGTTTGCCGCATCCATGAGGAACGGTATTTTAATGGTAAATTCCCGGTCTTTTCCCCGCAGGGGGGAAAGAAAGGTTCTCTTGGGAAGATCCGCAAGGCCGGACTCTTTTATCCTTACCGCAGAAGGTTTATCCGGTATCGCCGTCATCATAAGCCATTTTTCGGCATTAAGGTCAGGCAATTCACCTGCCAGTGCAGGATCAAAACCGCTTTTCAGATAGAGAGGATAATTCTGCAGGTTAATATAGAAACTCGAATATTCACCGGTCCGCCACATCACATGGCGTACAATAAGAAAGAACGGCGCAATCAGGGAAAGGAAAATCAATAGGATTATCATTTTTGAATGAGAAGATCGAATAAAAAACGTCATAGTCCCAGGCTTTATCTCCCTTCTTTATCCGAAAGGCCGGTTAATGTCCTGTCGATCTTATAGATCCGTACTTACTATTATTATGAACTATTAACAGGAAATAAAGAAGCCCCGCAGTTGTAATCCGGTGGCGGAGGGCCTGTTACAGAACTACCCGGAATACACTTCCGCAGGATGCGCCGTTTTCGGCGCTGATGGTTCCACCATGGGCGCTGACAATGGCGGCGGCGATTGTCAGCCCTATTCCCGCTCCACCGGTACTACGGTTGCGGGATTTATCGGAACGGTAGAGGCGTTCAAAGATATGAGGAAGATCAATCTCCGGTATGCCTATACCGGTATCGGTAATTGTAACGATCCGGGTCTTTGCACCGGTGGTTGTTCCCTCCTGTGTTTCCACGCCAATAGTTACGCTCCCCCGGTCAGTGTATTTTACCGCATTGGATAACAGATTGATAAACACCTGCTTGAGCCTGTCGTAATCGGCGGTAATGGGGCTTTCCCGGAGATTCAAACGTATTTCAATACCCTTTTCGTTTGCGGCAGCCCTGAATTGCTCTGCTGTTATCCACAATAACTTTGCCAAATCAAATTCAGTTTTATTCAGGACCAGGGTTTCCCATTCAAGATTTGTCAGGATGTGTAAATCCTCTACCAGGCTGGTAAGCCGGAGGATCTCCTCATGGCAGCTTTCCAGATGTTTCTTGTCCGGTTCGTACACCCCGTCAATCATGGCCTCAATGTCTCCCTGCAAACAGGTCAGGGGCGTCCGCAGTTCATGGGCAATATCGGAACTAAGCCGCTTTTGGCGGCGTTCCCCCTCTTCCAGTTCCGCCGCCAGTTCATTGATTGATCGGGAAAGTTCCGCCAGTTCCCGTGTTTTATAGCTGTCGGGTATCCTGATGACAAGATGCTCCCCGTTCATGCCGCCGGATTGCCTTGCCCGCGGTGCATGGGCCTTTGCTATCTGCCGGGCGGCTTCCCCTGCTTTGTTAACAGGCATGGCAATGGCTCGTGCCAGGGGAATGGAAACGCCGATGCTGAACAGGGTAAGGACAACAGTTGCCATGAGAAGGAGCCTGTTGATAGATGTGAGGAATGCTGTTTCCGTTTCACTATAGAAGAAGGGACTGTAAGTTTCGATGATTACGGTTCCTATGGTTCTGCCCGAATATATGACCGGGTATCGTTCCTTCTGCAGTGCGCCGTTCAGACGGAAACGATCTTCCATCCGCACGGATATATCGTTTATCACGTCCATACATTGCTGCATATCACAGGAACGGGCGTCCCAAATCAGGCTTCCCTTTTCATCTTCTACGGTAACGATGTACCCTTCGTGGACAAAATACATACCCATTGCTTCTATTGAGAGGGCATCAAAACTGCGGCTTGACGGGCTGTATTGTTCTCCGATAACCCTGACTATTTCATCGCTTTTTTGGATGATATTGTTTCTGATTAGGGTTGCAAAGATAAGCCCGGTAAAGATGTTAATGATAAGGGTTAAAATTCCCAGAGCAAGACTGATAAAAAGGGCGCAGGTAAGGGCCAGGCGGTTTTTCAGACTGATGGTCATTGGACGTCCCTCCGTACCGGTTTTGAAGTACGATCACCGGCCGGTCTGCGGTTCTGGGTGTCCCCCAGACGGTACCCCATACCATAGACGGTCAGTATGTACCTGGGAGCCCTGGGGTCGTCTCCAATTTTAGCGCGAAGCCGTTTTATGTGGCTGTCTATGGAACGGTCAAAGCCGTCATAATCATCCCCTTTGATGGCTTCCAGAATTTCCTCCCGGGTAAAAATCTTTGCCTGCCGGGACATAAGGAGGGTTAGAATACTGTATTCATCGCGGGTCAGGGCAAGCTCTTCCCCGTTCCGGCTGACAATCCGTTTTTCGGTATCCACCGCCAAATCGCCGCAGGAAAGCAAACCACGGGTCTTTCCCCTGTCACTACTTCCCCGCCGCAGCACGGCCTGTATCCGCGCCATAAGCTGCCGGGGACTGAATGGTTTGGTTACATAATCATCGGCGCCAATATTAAGACCGTTGATTATGTTTTCTTCCTCCACTTTGGCGGTGATCATAATAATGGGGACATCCGACGCCTGCCGGATCCTTCTGCAAAATTCTTCTCCTGAAAAGTCGGGCAACATCAGATCAAGAAGTATCAGGGAAATCTGATGCTTCTCAAAAAGCTCCATTCCTTCCCGGCCATTGTTTGCACAAAAGGCCGCATAGCCGTTTATTTCCAGGTAGGATTTTATCAGGCTGAGAATCTTTTCCTCATCGTCTATGACTAAAACCGACTGTTTGCCCTGCATGACCCTTATATAAGCTCCGTGCAGGCTATTCCCACGGAGCGCCTTCCCAATCGTTATTCTGCCATAGAAACAAACAAAATGCCACCTTCCGCTTGTCTTTTTTGCATGAGGTCTTTTGTCTCCGTACTAACGGTATATCCAAACCTTCATTTCACCGGCGCCCCTGTTGGCCCAGGTATAATAAGGTATCAGCTTTATCCTTGTTTTTGCATACTCCGGCTTCTCCGCCCCGGCATAGAGGCCCTTTCCCTGCCAATCAGCCTTATAGACCAGGGCATCCGCGCTGATAAGGGTTGCTCCGCCCAAAAGATTGGATTTGTGTTCAAGCTTGAAATTTGGCTCATCGCCCAGAGAGAGGAGGTGGAGGTCTTTTCCGTTATCCGCTTCTTCTATGCAGTAGATAAGCGGGCCGCGGGAAACTGCCACCTGGTACAGATTCTCCCTCACCGCCGGATTTGCCATATTAACCGTTACCGGCATTGCCAATCGTATTGAAACGGTATCCCCTGCTTTCCATTTTCTATCAAGCATGAGGTAGCCCTTCACCGGTTCGGACCGGTAAATTGTTTCGTTTATTTTTAAACTCGAAAAAATTCTGGAACTCAGGGCCTTCCGCGAGGGGGAAGCAAAGATAGAATTGGGAAGAGCCGTAGGGGCCTTAACCATGATTGAGGGGCAAATAAAAACCACCGCCCAAGACCGGGTCCGGCCGCGGCGGATAGGTTTTCCGCATCCAACAATATCTCGGAGATCCTCTCCTGTAAGCGGTACATCCGCCGCCTTGACGCCAGGGAGGAAGAACTTCTCAAAGAAGCGGCCCGGGCGGAGTTTAAGGTTGAAGAAACCCGCCGGGTATACGTCGAGGCATCCCGGGATCGGAAGATCCTGGATAAGCTTAAGGAGAAACGGCTGCGGGAATACCGCAGGGCCCGGCAGACGGAAGAAACC
>JAITJI010000013.1 GCA_031279015.1 Spirochaetaceae bacterium | reverse complement strand
ATGCAGCTCAAGAGGTGGATCTTCAGCAGGGTCTTGGCAATCACCATAAACAGGGCCGCGGGGATACCCTTGCCGCTGACATCGGCAATGACGCAGGCGATGTGGGTCTCCTCCCGGTCCAGGTAAAAAAAGTCGTAAAAATCCCCGCCCACCTCCTTCGCCGGCGTCATTTTCGCGTAAAGGGCCAGTTCCCGGCGTTTCGAGAACCGGGGAAAGATCCGGGGCAGCATACTGTTTTGAATCTCCGCCGCGGCGGTTAATTCGCCGTTGATCCGCTCCTTTTCACCGTTGATCGCTTTGATGTCCCGGATCATCTGATTGAAGGTTCCCGCGAGGACCCCAATCTCATCACGGGAGTTCACATCAAGCTGGTAATTCAAATCACCGGCGCCGATAATCTCCGCCCCTTTACAGAGCTTTACGATGGGATCGGTGAGGCTTCGGGATAAACGGAAGGCAACGGAGAGGGCAATGCCTACGGACAGGATAATCACGCCGGCTATGAGGAGGAGGATCGCCAAAAAATTTTGATTGATTTTCGCCACGACCTCCCCGGTGAGGTCTATAATATCCTGCCGTATGGCCCGGGCCGGTACGGTAACTTCCTCGACGGTCATCACGATCCCCATGCTAAAATCGACTACCTCCAGGGGGCTGTAGGCGACAAATACATCCTCCCCGGAAATTTGCAGCGTCATGAGGCCCTCTTGTTTGCTGATCATCCGTTCCGCAAGCTCCCGCAATTCCGGATTATCGCTGTGCAGGTAATCTTCACCGATGGTCCGGTCCGGATCGCCGTCGTGGAGAATCTCTTCCCGGGGACTGACAATCACCCGGCCTTTGTCATCAAGCAGGAAACCGTAACCGGTTTGGCCGATGATGCTTGAATTGATGATCCGCTCCACCTCGGTTAAGAGGGCGCCGCTGCCGGCTACCCCCTTCAAAACCCGGGTTCCCGAGGATTCATCGTAAAAGGGCATGGCGCAGGAAATACCGGCTCCCCGGCCCAGGGCATCCACAAAAACCTCGGACCAAAAGAGGCCGTTCTTTTCCCTGGCCCCCACATACCAGCTTCGGCTTTTAACATCAAAATCGGTCTTATGTACCGCGGAAGAATTCTTCCCCGCCACGATAATATAACCGGATTCTCCGCCTATATAACTTTCGGTGAGACCGGTATCCACCACCACAACCTGCCGTAGAATATCAGAAATATTGGCCGCCAGGGAAACTTCTTCCTTAATGGCGGAAAAAGACACCCCCGGCGCGGTCATCAAATAGGGAAACGTACCCCCCTCCTCCCCGGGCTGCAAATAATCTATGGGTTTGGGCCGGTACCGTTCTTTATAGGTATAAATATGCCCGGCAATCTCCGCCACCATTAAGGTTTGATTCTCCATAATACGGAACTTTTCATTCACCAGGGCTGCTCTGTCCCGGGCGAAATTTATCATTTGTTGCTGCAGCTGGGTCTCCAGGGCCTTTTGACTTTCCCGGGCCGCCACCTCGCCCAGGGTATCGCTATGGGAAAGGATCGTCCCCCGGATATTAAAAACACTTACCAGGGCGGCAAGACTCAACAAGAGGAGGGACCCCAGGGAGGTGGACAGAATTACGGTTAAAACCTTGCCTTTGATAGACATCTACCGCTTCCGCTCCTCATACTGTTTCCTGATATAGGCAAACGCTCCGGCAAAGCCGGGCAATACCGCGATCCGGTCAAAGGGAACCGATACGGCGGGGGAATAATGCAGAATCATATACTCATGGGGACCCGACAGCGCGTGAATCCCGGCAAAGAAAAACCCCCGATCTTCTAAAAGGCCGTATGCCCAGGGAGCGGCGGGATCGTTGAGGTTAATAAAGGCGTTAAAACTCTGTCCCTTCAGGGCGCCGTATTGTTCCAGGGTATCGTCCAGGATCTTTTCAAAGTCAAGGCCGATTTCTTCCGCCGTGAGTTCGCAGTACCGGTGTTCCTCCTTTGGGGTAACAATACAGTCCGGTGATACCCTGGAGGGCTTTACCCCCTCCCCTTCCCCAAGGGTCCAGACCGTCCCCAGGGATTCATACACTCCCTTGATATACCCGGCGTGGACCGGGGGAACGTAGAGGGGGCCGGCGTTTTTTTTGTTTCCCGGCAGGCAGGTAACCAGCAGGTTATGCTTAAAGGGGAGATCCAACCCGGTAAAATTTTCAGCACGGGTATCCACCCGGTAACTGTTCAAAAGCGCCCCGGTTATATGGTGGCCCAGACCGGCCAGGATTCCCTGGCTTGCCGTATCCAGGGACATACAGTGGCCGTATATGCCGGTGTAACGCTCCGCCGGCAGGGTTTGGTGCAGAAAGGAAACGAGGAGTTTCCCCATACCAAAGCCCCGGCAGGAGGGCCGTATGGTCAGCATGATCCATTCCAGGGTTCCGGCAAATTGGGTTTTACTGTTTGCCCCGGTCATTCCCGCCAGCATACCATCGGCAAGTTCCGCCACGACAATATACATATCCCCGCTTTCTATGACCCGCCGGACAAAATCCATGCTGTACATATTCGCGTAGGGATAATAATTTCCGTGCTGTTTGATAATCAGGGTAATAATATCCGGCACATCATCCTGCCGGGCCGGCCGGATGGTAACTTCCCGCGCTTCCCGGCGCTTATTGTACACCGTCATCACCTTCACCCTCCGTTAACCGGATCTACCCCGGCCGCGGTTTTTCTGTTACCGGATGTCAAGGACGTCATCCAGGCCGGTTACTTCCAAAACTTCCATCACCTCTTTCCCCACATTGATGAGGGCCAGGGATCCGCCTGAGGCACACAGCTTTTTCTGCGCCCCCACCAATACCCGCAGTCCCGCCGAGGCCATGTAGTCCACGTTCTTAAGATCCAGGACAAGCGCCAGGGCTTCCCCCAGGGCTTCCTCCACCGCGGCATTGAACGCTCCCGCCGTAGCGGCGCTGAGTTTTCCGTTTGGAGAAAGAATAATGCTGCCGTCCGACAGACTTTTAACAATTTCCATTGATCTATCCTTGCTTACTTTACATCACCTGTTTTATGCGGTATATTAGTTTCACTAATAAGGCCATGCGAAACCCGGTTTGCTTTTTGCTGTCTTTTTCTCTGCTCCTCTGCGGAACCGCCGCGGCGGATACCTTTGGCCTGCGGGCCGGTTTTTATGTGGACAGTCCCGATGTGCTGGCGGATGAGCGGCAGTATTTTCTTACCCCCCAGCTTGAATACAAACATCCCTTTGGGAACTTTGACATCTATGCGAGGGGGGAATATTCCTTCAGCCTTACCGGTCCCTATCCCCAGTTTTTCTTTGCCGAAGAAAAGATCGCCTTTCATCTGCCCCTGGGTTCCCGTTCGGAATTCCAGGTCAGGCTCCACAATGAAAACGCGCTCCGTTTTAACCCGGACTGGGGCGGGGGCAGGGTAAAGCCCGAAGTGAGTTACGGCCTGTTTCTTCCGCCGGGGGATTTTTCCCTGGCCCTGGGCCTCCCCCTGATCTACCCCTCCCGGGGCGGGGGGAATAGGGAGGCCCGGTTCGGCTTTGATGTAACGGCGGCCTATATTACCCCCTTCCGGTTGGGGTTTGAAGCCGCGGCAAACGTTATCGCCGCCCCCTCCGCTGTCTTTGAGGGCATGAAATTTGCCGCCAACTACACGGGGGATCAGTTTTACGGGGAACTGGCCTTTACGGCCGGGGACTCCTTCGGGTATTACCGCCTGAAAGCGGAATTTGATTACTTCTTTAATTTTCTCATCCTTTGGGGCGCCCTGGAAGCCGGAAACCTGGCTAACCCGGAAGCGGCGGCCCTGGCCGCCGCCGTTGGGATAAAATACCGGTTCTGACTAAACCCCCCGTTTTTTCTCTCTCGTTTCATTGCTTCCCCTTCACGACACGCGCTCCTGCTGATTAACTTGACGCTAATCGCGTTTCCCTAGCGGTTGACCGTAACCATACCGTCCATAATCCTGAGATTCGGCCAGGAGGCGGCGGTATACCAGCGATCCGGGCTTGGAATATCGGCGCTGAAATCGATCTCCGTAAAATACACGTATTCTCCCCGTTCATCGGCCAAAAACACGGGGAAATAGGAGCCCCCCTTCTCGTCGCGTATCACATCCCGCTGCAGATAAATATCAAAAATCGACCAGGGTTCATTAAAAGCAACCGCCGCCGATGCTTCCCGGTCCAAAGAGGCCCGGTAGAACTTGAGGCTGATCCCCTGGTCAAGGGGGCCGCCCTCCGCCAGACCGATCTTTTCGTTTGTATAGGTGTTAAAGGACCGGGGGCTTCTCCCGGCGGCGGAAGCCTCCAGATACCTGAAACGGCTGACCGCAAGCAGGCGGCCGCTCAGGGAAAGTTTCCCCTGGACATCGATGGGCGGCTGGGAGAGGGTCCAGGTGAGGGGCTTGGCGGAATTGACCGCCGCCGCGGCAAACTGATAGACGGTCTCTGCCCAAGCGCGGGCGGCGGAGCCCCGGAACAGGATCGGATGCAGCGCCGGTTCCAGGGGGTCCTCATCTTCAGCGGCCTTGACCGGCAAATCGCCGGCCCCCATGTCCCGGAGCAGGAACGCCAGCTCCTCCAGGGTGTCAAGGGAGAGGACTTCCCCC
>JAITJI010000138.1 GCA_031279015.1 Spirochaetaceae bacterium | reverse complement strand
TTATGGCCAAAACCATTGGGTTTGAGGGGTGTAAACTGAACGCCTCCTATCCCAATGCCAATTATGGGTCCGAGCAGTGGAAGTGGGGCAAAACGGGAACGGGGGCCCGCTATGCCGGCTACAGCCGTCTGTTCCACGGCTATGATAGGCAGGCGGAAACCGGGGAAGTGGATGCGGATATTATGCTGATCCTGAACGCCAAGCGCCGGGCGGCGGAAGCGGCCGTATCCCGGTGGACCGCGGGGGCGGCGAACCTGGCCCTGCGGCCGGGGCTCATCCTGGAACTGCGGCATTTCTACGGCAGGAAGGACAATGAGTCTATTACAGCCCTGGTTACAGGAATCACCCTGCGCCATAGGGTACGGTGGCCTACGAATTTGGCGGTACCCAGGGAAGGCGCCGGCGATGAAATAAGCGAGGTTCGCGGAGAGTGTATGGACTGGGGGGGCAGCGCGGAAAAGCGGTTCTGTCCCCCGGCGGCAGGCCTGCCGATGGGGGCTTAAAGCCCCTGACGAGCAGCGGCGATGAGGAAGCAAAGCGCCCGGCGGGGGGCGCGCCAAAACGGCATAAAAAGGAGAACGATGAAATGACGGTAGCAACGTATACTGTAAGCGATGCAGAGGGAAACACAACGGAGCAGGCAGGAAAAATAGTAGGGATCTCAAAGGATCCTTTTCGTTTCTATGTGTCTAATCCTGATAAAGAACCAAAAGATAATCAGGAGCCTTTCCTTAAAGTTCAGATTGTTATGCCCCTGGGCGGCAGGGAGGCAGGATTGTTCCGTTTCCCCCGGGTGGGAGAACAGGTGTTGGTAGGAACCGAAGGGCTTTCCAATTATCTTATGGGCTACATACCTACGTATACCTCCGGTACCGATGCTACCGACACTACCCCCGCTATCGAGGCTGCCCAAGACTTTCAAACCGTCGGGATGTTTGAAGACGACGGCAAGGGGGAAGTGTTCCGGTACGAGCAGACCGGAAAAAAACCGGGAATAGATACGGAAAGATACTCGGAAATAGGCTTTTACCATAAAAAGACCCAGTGGGACGTGAGTGAGGATGCCAGGAGCCAGTATGCAGATGTAGGCGACACAGAGAAAAAGACCTATCACCCACCCCTCATCGACCTGATAAACATCCATTCCACCGGGGACATCCACGAAAGCGCGGTGAACCACCACCGGATAGAGGCAAAGCGGCTGGAACTGCTGGTGGACAGCAAGGCAGACAAGCCTAACGCCTTTAAGGCCGGCGACCTGCGCATCAAGGCAGGAGAGAGCATTACCATTGAAGCGGGGGACAAATTAATCCTCAAGGCGGGGCGGGGCAGTATCACCATATCCGACTCAGGGGTTACCATTTCGCACCAGTTAATGCGGCATCTCTCAAATCCCGCAGACGCGTCCGTCAGCCTGAACGCCCGGGAGGGGGTATCCATAGCCGGAGAAACGGTGGATGTCAGCGCGGACCATGCATGGAGCATCGGTGAAAAACTGGGCTCCTCCGTCAGCGGCACGGCGGGCGCGTTGTCTTTGGGCGGCAGGGAAATCTCCGCCGCCGTTCCGGAATGGATCCCGCAGCTTGGGGTTAATATTGCCTATGCGCTCAACTCTTTGCAGAAGATCACGGTGGGAGGCATGGCGCTTACCACAAACCCCGATACGGGCAAGAAAAAAAATGCCTTGATCGCCCAACTGAGTTTCTCGGTTGGAAAAAGCGTCAGCGATATTGTTTTTACCTGTCTCAAGTTTCATGCATTGTGGGGAAAATTTCGGAATTATGATTCAAAAGCGTCGCCTGAGATGATGTTGGCTGCTGCAATCAAGGCTGTGGATGACGCGGCTGGAAAAAATGACATTGAGGAGGTAGCCGCTGCGAAGGCAAACCTGGCTAATACCGTAACTGCTTTTGATGCCGTAATGCTGGCAGAAAAGGAAACAATGGATGTGTCGCCGAATATGTTATTTCTTGGGGGCTCATATCTTCCTGCCTTTGAGCAGGTAGCGATAGGGATGAACTTTGTGCTTGACCTGGCCGGCAAAGTATTTGCAGCGGTTGAATTAGCGCTTCAGCGGGCAAAGAAAAAGGATGCGTTGCAAGGGGACAAGTTGGATCAGTTTAATTATGCCTCCATGGTGGTTGTCAATGGCTTGATAATGATCTTTACCGGCATCCAGCTCGGCTTGACCGCTGCGGCGAAGGAAGGAGGGTCTGCGGCCTTGTGCTTGGGGTTTGACGGCAGCATTGTTACAAAGGTCGCAAAAGGGCAGGCTTTTTACGCAGTTACCGAGCAAAAAGGCGCCGCCCCCGCGCCAATGATTTCGAACTGGGTCTATGCGGGCGCGGTTACGGCCACGGCAGTTCCCAAGCTGGCCTCTATCGGCATGACGATAACGAAAGCCGTGGATGCGCTTCGGAAAATGAATGATCCGGAAACGGTGGAGGTTCTCTGATGGAAATGACCGATGATCTCAAAGATTCAATCTTAAGCGCAACCGCGCCGCTTATCGGATCCCTTACGGCCGGACTGCTGGTTGGGCTTGCCGCCAAGGCCATAGAAAGTCTCCTGGTTACCAACTATAGCGCCAGCACGCCGGCGGGAGAAACGGGGGTGCACCCCACGGATAATGGAACCGCCATCAGCAAGGCCGACGTGGCCGGCACCGAAGCGGAGGGCAAGCTGGCCCAGGACAAGGTGGCCGGCGCCAACGGTGAGGTCAAGGCCAGTGAGACCGAGGCCCGGGCCCTCACCGGCGAAGCCACCGCGGCGGAGTCTGGGGTTTCGGCCCTGCGGACCAAGGCGGGGGCTTCGGATATCGAAACCAAAGCCCTAAAGATGACCTAAAGGGGCGCTTATGGCGGATAAATTAGACTGGCTCAACAAACACCTGGCGCTGCTGCGTTACCTTACCCTAAAGGATGCGGCGGAACAGGAAAATTACAAGATCCGGCCGGATCTGGCGGAGTTCTTTGTCGGGGCGGACGGCGCGGAGGAAATGGCCTTTAAACTGGCCCGGGCGGAAAAGCACAAGGACGCCTGCGAACTCCTGGCATATATCTGCCACCGGCGGGCCGGGGTCTGGTGGGTCTACCGATGCGTGGTCTCTTTGCTGGAGGAACTGCGGGTAAACCCCGCAACGGAACGGGACATCGCCGATATTGCCGTCAGCTTCGAGACCTCCGTGCCGGATTTTGCCAAGGTGGAAATACCAAAACCTGACCCAAAAGTTAAGGAGCAGCTGTTAGCCGCCCATGCCCAGTTGGAGGCCCAGCACGCTGAACTCCGCGCCCGGGCCGACCCGGAGATGCTGAAATTGGCGGAGGACGCGGTGGATGTGGCTTTTCAGGAATTCAAGCGGGTTCACGGCATACACCCCGTGGATCTGGTGAATAAACTGATTAGCCGTTTGCCGGAGGACCACAATCCCATCGATCCCAATTCTCCCATCTTTAAGGCAGCGGAGGAGCTCAAGGCAAAACTCCAGACGGTACGGAAGGAAACCGTGGACACCATCAAGTCGGTAATCCCACCCAAGGCGCCGGAACACGAAAAAAAGATGCGGGATAACGCCCTCTCCGCGGTGTACCGCTGGGTCGTGGCCCCGGACGAGCCGAACAGCAAGGCGTGCCTGGACATCGGCAACGAATGTCCCGGCACCCCCGCGGGGCTCCTCGCCTTAAGCAGTTTCTGGGCCTTCGGCAACCTCATGCCCGGGGGGGAGCAGATCATCCCCACCCCGCCGGGGCTGGCGGCCAACGGCCTGGTTCAGACCCTCCTCATGTGCGCCCTCCACAAGGGGGGCACCCGGAAGCTCAAGGAGCGGTACGATCTCTACTTTAACCTGGGAGTGGATGTGTTGAGCGGCAAGGATAACTGGGAAGAGAGTCTTGCCGGGGGGAAGGCCCCCCATGAGATCCTTTTCGACACGGCGGGGACGCATCCGGTGACGGGGACGGCAGAAAACCCGGCGGCCCCGGAAGATACGCCGCCGGAAAGGACTAATGGCTACAAACGCTGGAAACCGGAGGCACAAGCCTCCCCGGATCAGGCTGCGCCCCAGGGGGCCAATGGTTACACCCGGTGGAAGCCGGAAGGTTAAAGGAAAGAGGAGAGATTGGACGTGAATCATATTTTGAGGACTTTGCGTTTTTTCCGCCTCCTGGGAACGGGGGCGATCCTTTTCTGCCTCCTCCCGGGCTGCGCCAGCCAGCGTAGGGTGGCGGTGGGCCTTTCCCCGGAGATAGAGGACTACTACGCCATATATCCCTCGGTAGAATTTGATGTCGCGGCGGTAACCGCCGAAGAGGCGGATCAAATTAAAAGCGACGGGGTGGACAAGTATTTTGCCCCCGGAAGCCTCTTGCGGAAACGGCTTGAGCCCTTTACCGTCTATTTTTCCCAGGAAGAGACCCGGCCCGCGGTCCTGTACTTCCGGTCGGATTATTGGGACCGGTGGCTCAAGAAAAAGCCCGTAACCCTGATACTCATCGCGGATCTGCCCCATTCCCCGGACATGCCCAAGGAAGACCCCCGGATCCTCTCCATCGATCTCAAAAAAAATGGCGTCTTCGCCCGGCCCGTTTACGTGGAAATTGAACCCCAAAAGATCACCCGGATCTTCGAGCTCCCCAAAGACCCCCGGACCGGCCTGCCCGCGGAAATCCGGCGGCCGGACAACCGGGAGGCGGAGGCGAAAATCCACGGGAACCCCCGGAATCAGGGAGACGGGCAGAACCAGAGAGGCGCTTCCGAAAACGGAGAAACCACTACATGAGGATAGTTTATGCGTTATGAAGAACTATTACACTGGAACGACGGACAGTTTTTACAGCCCCACCATTTTCAGTACCAGCAGCGGATAAGCTCGGAGTATATCCGGCATAACCGTTCTTTTTTCCTTCCCTATGCCTACGGGTTTCTGGATTTTGAGCTTGACCTGGAGGCCCTGGAAGGGGGGCGGGTGGCGGTTAAGCGTTTCTCCGCGGTCATGGGG
>JAITJI010000040.1 GCA_031279015.1 Spirochaetaceae bacterium | reverse complement strand
GCCAGGGCCTCATTGTCCCAGGCGGCGATGATCACCCCGGAAGTGTCCTTATCCAGCCGGTGTACAATACCGGGACGGAAACCCGGTACCCCTTCCCCGGAGCCGCCCCGGCAGATACGCCGGAACAGCAGGGCATTCGCCAGGGTGCCGGTTCGGTTTCCCGCGCCGGGATGGACCACCATACCCTGGGCCTTATTGATCACCACCACCCGTTCATCCTCGTAGATGATATCAAGGGGGATATCCTCGGGGATAAGGTTGAGCGGTTCCGGGGCGGTCCAGGAAAGCTCCAGGAGATCCCCCGGCTTTACCGGCCGGGATAACCGTACTTTTTTTCCGTTTAACCGGGCCTCCAGAGCCCTGGCCTTGATCTGTGAACGGGAGAGGATTCTGAGTTTTTCCGCCACATACCGGTCAAGCCGGAGCCCCTCCCTCAAATCCTCCCCAACAATGCAGGAATAGGCGGGCAATCAGGACCCTTCCGCTCCGGAGGGTACCGCCTCCGCACTCCCCTCCTCCAGGGTCCCCGGAACCGGAACGGAGATTGGGGAAGGAGCGTCCGGGGCATTTTCCCCTTCAGGCGAAAGGGGAAGATCAGGGGAAGTCTCCGCTTCAGGCCAGGGTCTGCGGATGATGATGGGATCCCCCGATGGCCGGCTGGCGGCCTCCCGCTCCGCCCGGTTTCGTTTTGTCCGAAGGATGATAAAATCCGCCAGAGATACCAGAATTGACCCGCCGGCGGCGGCGGCAATAACGATATTGGTTTCATCCTTGGTCATGTTAATGGCCCCTGCGGACTTGACGGGCCATGGGGCGTATCGCTGGTCCCCATCGTGCTGGATCCAACGATAACTGTCCATGATGGTAGTGGCCATAAAAAAAGTGAAGGGGAAGGAACCAAAAGCGATGATCTCACCCCGCCTGAGATCCCGAACCCAACGGGGCATTTTGGGAGCCCCGGAGTCCAAAGCCGTTCCGGTCAGGGGCACGGCGCCCTGGGCCGCCGACGGAAGGGCGGCAGCATCGGTTTTCCCCCGGGGAAAGGCATTTTCGGGGAGGACCCCCAAAAGGAGAAACAGCAGCATGGGCAATACAATAGAACGAACTTTTTTTCCAATATTCATGGATCTCTCTCTCCAAAGAGGGCGGTTCCTATCCGAACCAGGGTGGAACCCTCTTCTACAGCAATTTCAAAATCCCCGGACATGCCCATGGAAAGGCAGGACCAGTCACAGCCGGGAAAGGCGGCGGCAAGTTGGTCCCGGACCCGGACAAGGGATCGGAAGGCCCTCCGGATCCGGGGAATGTCGTCTGTCAGGGGGGCCATGGTCATAAGGCCCCGGATCTGCAGACCCTTCCGGAGCAGGATCGTTTCGGTAGCCCGGAAGAGGGCCTCCTCATCCGGGTAACCCCCCTTGGACTCCTCCCCGGCGTTTAGTTCCAGGAGAACCGGCAGGGGCCGCTCCCGGTTGGCGGTAAGGACCCCCAGTTCCGTCACAAGCTCGTCCCGGTCAAGGGACTGGATACAGTCAAAGAGGGAAACCGCAACTTTAGCCTTGTTCCGTTGCAGGGAACCTATCATGTGAAGCTCTGTCCCCGGGCGCCGGCTCTTAAAATCTCCGAATTTTTTGGAGGCCTCTTGTACCCGGTTTTCCCCAAAAAGCCGTAAACCCGCCTCCCAGGCCTCTTCAATCAGGGGGAGGCCGTGAAACTTTGACACCCCCATAAGGGCTACCTCCCCGGGCCGCCGGCCGGAACGGATACAGGCCCTGTGGATCCGCTCCCGGAGGTTTTCCAGGGCTTCAGAAACGGTCGCCATCTTCCTTTCTCTCCGGTTCCGGACAAGCCCCCTTCACTACCGCATCCGGTACCGCCCCTGGTTTTGCCGGGAAAATTCTTTCCAGAGCCGCCGCCAGGGCGGCGAAATCCTCCACCGAAAGGTTTTCCGCCCGGTTGTTCGGCGGTATCCCGCAGCCGGTGAGGATCTCCGCGGCGATTCCCGGGGAGGCATCGGAGGGGCCCCTTCGGTCTCCCCGCAGACGGGAGGCGATGAAATTCCGCAGATTATTCTGCACCGTCTTGCGCCTGGAGGCAAAGAGGCAACGGACCAGGGGGCCAAAGAGGGGGGAACCGGCGATTCTGACGGGCCGGAGATCAAAACTCAGCCCCTGGGAATCGACCCTGGGTTCGGGATAGAAGGAACTACCCTTCAGGATCATCAGGGGCTTTACCCTATAGGCGGAACCGCAGAGCACGGAAAATGAGGAGTAGTCCTTTGAACCTGGTCCGGCGGCTATACGCCGGGCAACTTCCCTTTGAACCATTACCACCATACGTTTAAAAAACCTGTTCTTTTCGATAAAATCCGCCAGGAGAACGGCGCCAATAGAATAGGGCAGATTCCCCAGAAGGTACTCCCCGGGGCTCCGGGTTTTGGGCCACGTCTTTAACACATCCCCGGGTACAAGGCTAAAACCCTCCTGCCCGCCAAAGAATTCCTGCAACAGGGCGATAAAACCCCGGTCAAATTCAAAGGCGGTTACCGCCGCCCCCCGTTCAAGAAGCCCGGCGGTCATGGCTCCAAGGCCGCTGCCGATCTCCCACACGGAATCCCCCTTCCCTATCCCCAGGGCATCCAGAAGCTGTTCCCGGGCGCCGGGGTTGATCAGAAAATTCTGCCCGAATTTTTTCCGCATCCCCAAACCCGTCTCATCCAGAAGCCGCCGCAGAGCCTGAGGGGAGTTGTAGTTAACCAAAGGGGGCAAGATCGCTCCTCATTTTTATCCGGACTATTCCTGCCAGCATGAGGACTCCGGCGGCGGACAGCACAAGAACTACCTGAGGATCCGCAGTTCCTATTCCCGGAACCCTACCGGCCACCTGTACCAGCCGAAAGAGTATACCATATAAAAACGAAAGTACCAAGCCGGCGGGGATCGCAAGGAGGGGGAGAAGGCAGTTTAGGGCCAGCCAGATCATAGAACCGATCATGAAAACCGTAGTTAGGGGTACGATAAGGATACCCGCAAGGATCCCAACAGGCCTGAGGACCCCGAAAAAGGCGGCGGATACTGCGGCGGTAGCGATAAAGGCCCCAAGGGATGCGGACAGGGGCCGGGAAAGAAGATCCGGGATACGCCCCCGGAACAGCCCGTACAGCCCCTCTCCCGGGACAAGGAGGCCCCACAGGGCCAGGTATGAGAGGATGAAAGAGATGCTGTTCCCGGATTCCGGCCGGAGAATGATCTGGATGAGGAAGGTCAGGCTCAGGAGGGACAGGGGATTCCGGGGGAAGGAGCCCATAAGGACCAGGGTTCCCAGGATGTACATGATGGCCGACCGTTCCAGGGAAGGCTGGACCCCTGCAAGGTACACGTAGAGGAGAACGAAAAGGGTCCCCGGCACGGCGGCGGCCCTGAGTCCCAGGGGCTTTCTGAGAAGAAAGGCTATCACCGCGGAGACAATCCCCAGGTGCATCCCCGACAGGGCCAGCACGTGGGAGCAGCCCGCATCCCGGTAAGCCGCTGCGAGTTCATTGTCCAGGTTGTCCCGGATGCCCAGGAGTAAAGCCAGGGCAAGCCCTCCCCAGTCATCCCTTCCGGCGGCGCCGGAACTGCGGATACTGTCCGGGGACAGGCGATCCAGGAGGAAGAGCCGTATGTCCGTGCGAAGCTGATCCAGGGGGGAGGGTCCTTTGATGATATGCACCGAACGGGCCCGGAAAAAGAGCTCCCCTCCCGCTCCCCCGGCGCCGTCCCCAAGGACGCCATCGACGAAGATCCGGCTGCCCCGGCCAAAGGTCCGCAGACGGGGGATAGTCCCCCGGGGGAAGAAGACCGTGATCTTTCCCCGGGCAGAGGCCCTAAGCCCGTCCCTGCCTGCGGTCTCCTCCTGGACCAAACGGGCCATCCCCTGTCCGCCCCTGAGGCCCCGGGGATCCTCCAGGAGTACCCCCCGGATGCCGAGAATCTTCCCCGCAGGGAGTCCAAAGGCGGGGGCATCCCGCAACGCCGCCCGGGCGGCAAGCCCCAGGGTACAGCCGAATCCCAAGGCGCCAAGGCAGAGGATGGCTATCCGGCAGTTCCGGCGAATCCTGTCCGAAGCCGCCGGATAAAAAAGCTCCGGCAGGGAAGCGGGCAGACGGCAGAGGCCGATCAATCCCAGAATGGTAAGGATTACCCCGGAGATTAGGGGGACCGGCGGGTATTCCCCGGGCCGCAGAATGCCTAACCCATAATACACAAGCGCCGTCCCCAGGGCGGCCGGACAGAGGGGGCCCGGGTTTTGAATTCCTACCATTTCAACCTGCTCAGGGCATCCCTTGCGGCGTTCTGTATCTGTTCCGGGTAGGGGAGATAACTGATGTAGGCGAGATGATCAAAGGCAACCTTGTCACCGATTCTCCCCAGGGCATTTACCGCCTCCAGGGTTATCGATTCGTCAAAATTACCGTTTTGTTCCATTTGGGCATTGATATACCCCATTTGCAAGGACAGAACCCGGGCCGCCTCGGAACTTCCCATAGAGCCGAGGTTGTGTATCGTTTCAAGAAACCGTTCCCGGGAGGCAGTCCCGCTGCCGTAATCCCTCTGGACCCGGTAATAGTGCCTGATCATGAGATTCGTAGCCCGGGTCCACTGGAGTTCCCCCATCACCCCGGCCGCCTGATACCGTAACTGGGCAGCGGCCGTCTCGTTTTCCCAACCCCCGGGGTAGAGTTCCAGGGCCGTTTCCAGGGCGATCTCCGCAATTTCACCCCGTTCCACCTCGGTAAAGGCGGCATGACGGACCCCGGCATTAAAAGCGGCCAGTTTTTCAACCGGCGGACTATTCCGGATCACCCCGATCAGGTACTGTTGATAATCCCCCTCTATGCTGCCAAGGGCCTCCGATGCCTCCCGGGTTACAGCTTCGGGGTATCCGGCAGTCAGGGCAGAAAACAGCGCAGGAAAGGAACTGTCATCCCCCAGAACGCCTAATGCGGCGATGCAGGCTGAAAGAACCGGATAATCCGGGGACATGCCGGAACGGTAACGGTTGTTCTGGTTGGCCAGATAGAGATTCAGACTGTTCCTGATAGAGGTATTCCCCTGCCCAAGCAGGGCCAGGGAATTCAAAACCGTAACCCGGACAGCGGAATCCCGGAAAGAGGAAAAGACCTGCCAAAGGGCTTCCGCAGTTGCCCTGGTCCCGGTGTTTCTCAGCCCCTGGGCAACCGCTATGGCAAGGCTATTCAGGTCCGGATCATCCCGGAGAACCTCTGTATTTTGCAGCACGAAATCCAGGGCGAATTCGTAGAACTGTCCGATGAACTCCACCGCCCCCGTATCGGAGGCGGCATCCCGGAGGACGTCCGTCTTACCGTTGAGGTTTGCCCGGATAAAGCTGCGTTCATAGGAACGGAGGATCGATTCCTGACCTAAGGCCACCCCCTGAATAAAGAGGAGGCCCACCGCGATACAAAGGCCACGGAATTTCCCATAAATCCTTTTCATGCCGATCTCCTGATTGAACCGGTTTCCACTCCGGCGCGGGAGCTTTGTTTCCGGTGAAAACTGACTTCCGAACAACTCTTATACGACGTTATTATTCACAGCGCTTTGATTGGAGCCGTTTTCAGTTTCATTTTCTATCTCTTCGTCCAGGATCTTAAAGGGAAGGGCCTCATCCTCATCGGAGGAGATCCTGAAGACCTCGCTCAGTATCTGATTTCTTGTTTCCCGGGGAAGCTCATCCGCCTCTATATGGAGGATTGAATTGCCGATGTCCTCCTTGAAATCGGTAGAACGAACGGTTCCGCACATAACTATAGGGCCACCGTTCATATTAAACTGGATCTTTACCCGCAATCCCTCCACCGCCTTACCGCCGATGGTTATCGCACAGCCGGAATCTGAGATATCGTCTATAATGCATTTGAGTCCCGGAGCGACCTCAACGCTGCCGGTATCCGTTTCATCGCCGATCAGGTACAGATACGCCGGTTTGTGGATCTTGAGCCGTACGGATTTTCGTTTCTGGGTTCTGAAAAGTTTGTCCGCGTGGTTTATCTGCAGAGCAGGGTAGCCCTTTGAGTAGACCTCTCCCGAAACTTCCGTATCAAACACATACCCCGCATCGTCATTCCGCCAAAAATAAACCGAAATGGACTGCCCGATCCAGGGAAAATTGCCTGGCAGCCCGGAATTTACCGGCCGGGCAACGGTTATATACTGGCTGGTATTTTTGATGATACGGGACTTGAAAACCCCGGTTCCCCGGAGGAGGATCCGCAGGGGGTGGGATTCCTCGATCTGCCGGGAACCTGACAGGCCGTTTTTAACCTTTGGCTTTTCCAGTTCAATTTTTTTCCGGTAGTCGTAGAGTCTGGAAAGAAAATCCTGCACATCCTCATCTTTATCCGTACCGGAAAGCCGGCTGCTCCTGACCAGGGAACGGATGCAGATGTCCATCTGCGTCTGGGACCAGAAAAGGGTTGCGGGCTCCTCCAGCTTTGCCTTGATCGCCAGCCGGCGGAGCAGTTCTATTTCCTTAAAACCAAAGCCCGAATCCTTGCCCTTTGTGTAAAACTGAAGCCAATTCTGTTTTTTTCCCTCCCCTTTGGCAGATTTACGGGAACCGATGACTATAAAGAGAGCGGAAACCACTATCAAGCTTAACAGAACAATAAAAATCATATTCCCCTTAACCTTTTCCGGTATCTTGAGCCTTTTTTGAAATCCGGTTAACCTGAAAAGGTTCTATAATATATAATACCTCAGCCCTTAAAGACTGTCAAAAGGAGATGTCCGATTAAAACCCTGATCGAACCCCTTATTCTCTATGCGGTCCTCTTCTTGCCCAGCATCACATCGGTTCTGCCGGAGGTGGTCCCCTTTTCGATCAATCAGGAGATCAACCGGATCATCAATTATAATATACCATCTTTGCTGCTGATCTGGTATCTTTTAAGTATACGGGGAAGGGGGAGAAGCCGGCATCTCCGGCCTCAATTTTACGATATCGTTTCCCTGCTCCTGGGACTGCCGGGACTATTGGCCATCGGTTTTGGCCTTTCCCAAATCTCCTCCGCTTTTGCGGGCATTCCGGCCCTTCCTCCTCCCGTTGTGGAGGCCCCCCGGAATCTGCTGCAATGGATCATCATGCCCATTTCCTGCCTCAGCACCGGTTACCTGGAAGAATCCTACTTTCGCTACTACCTTCTGATCCGCTTTTGGGGTACGGACAATTCCACCGACAAAACCGCCCTTTTCGGCATCATCCTTTCGGTGATTCTCTTTTCCCTCAGCCATCTCTATGAGGGTTTTTGGGGAGTGCTGAACGCCCTCTTTGCGGGGATCCTCCTTGCCCTTATCTTTCGGCGTTACCGCAGCATCCACGGCATCGCCTGGGCCCATGGCCTCTACAATGCCTTTGTCTACGCCATGGGGGTCCGTTGAGGGGCCCCGCAGCCAATTTGCCTTCAACGTCCGGGCTGTATGCGGCGGGTTGGCGGCCCGGATAAGGGCTTTGCGAAGCATCGCTTCTACAGCAAGCGCGGCCAGGGCCGGTAAACTGTGGGTGGAGGCTGGCGTGGGAATATTCAGACCGAATGCCTGCGCTCAGCGGAATGACCTGGCCGCACGGAACCCTGAACCGCCAACGGTGGCAAAGCGTAAACAGTTCTGTAGTGCGAAGTGCGATTTTTCTTTATATCTTTTTTTCTATCAAATTAACCAATAATTCTTCCATGTTTCTTCGGGTATCAATTATTTGTTGTATTGAGACTATTTTATTATCATTAATTGAGCCTGTTCCAAAACCTAAATAAACAAAAGGTTTTATATTCATCCAATTGAAACAGGCTCATTGGATTGTAAAATACATTGTAAGCGTCTATGGCGCAAAAATTATTTTGTGCCAAGTTTGTTGCAGCAGGCGGCGTTCATGCCGCCTGAAATTTACCCCCAATTCATATAGACGCCGGAACCCGCCAAAATCGTCTTTTTCAAATTTTTATCAAAATTTAACGCCAAATTGTGATGATGGGGTTGACAAATTAATAGATATGTATAAAACTGAATTGTTCAAAATATAATAGTGGTAAATTGAATGGAGGATGCCAATGTCGGTTTATGATTTTAGCTATATGTCCATTGAAGGCAAGCTCGTTGCGATGAGCGAATATCAGGGCAAAGTCCTGCTCATTGTCAATACGGCGAGTAAATGCGGGTTTACGCCACAGTACAAGGGGCTTGAGGAATTGTATCGCAGGTATAAGAAGGACGGTTTCACCGTTATTGGGTTTCCATGCAACCAATTCGGCGAACAGGAACCGGGGTCGGAGGGTGAGATTGCCGGCTTTTGCGCCGTACGGTATGGTGTAGATTTTCCGCTGTCTAAAAAAGTAGACGTGCGCGGGGATGACGCTCACCCTCTTTTTAAGTACCTTGTCACCCAAAGGGGTTTTGAGGGTTTGGGCTCCGGTCTAAAAGCAGCCGCACTGTCAGCGATGTTCAAGAAAATATACAAGGACGGCTGCAACGACAATCAGATCAAATGGAATTTCACAAAATTCCTTATTGATAAAAATGGGACTGTTGTAAACCGGTATGAACCGACAGTCAAACCCCAGACGATAGCGTCCGTTATCGAAAAACTTTTATGAGTGGAGATGGTATATGAATACGGTTATCTATGTATCAAAATGCGGGAACACAAAAAAGCTCGCGAATGCAATCGCGAAGGGCGTGGGTGTGAAAGCCCAATCTGCCGCTAATGCGGCGAATTTGAAGCAGGCTGACATCTTGTTTATCGGCGGTTCAATATACTGCGGCAGGATAAGCGGCACTCTCCGTAAATTCCTGCAAGGGCTTGATCAGAAACAGGCGGCAAAAGTAGTAGTCTTTGGAACATCTGCAAGCGGTAAAAGTATACGCGCCGAAGTAACGTCAATCCTTGAACCCAAAGGCATTCCGGTTGCAGCGGAAAGCTTTCATTGCAAAGGTTCATTCTTATGCGTCAACCTTGGGCGTCCCAATGCTGACGACTTGGCGCAAGCAGAGGATTTCGCTAAACGGACTTGTAAGGACGGCCTATGAATGCCGAAATATTAAAGCTGGAAAATCAGCTTTGTTTTCCCCTTTATGCCGCGGCAAAAGCCATGGTTAAAAAATACGCTCCCTTCCTAAATGAAATCAGACTGACCTATACGCAGTACATCGCCATGATGGTCATGTGGGAATATAAGACCATCAGTGTTAAGGAGCTTGGGAACCGGCTGTATTTGGATTCAGGAACGCTGACACCTCTGTTAAAGCGGCTGGAAAGCAAAAAACTCATTTCCCGGGAACGGGCCACTACAGGAGATGAACGTTTTGTGTATATTTCTGTTACCCCCGAGGGTATACAGTTGAAAAAAAAGGCCGTTCAGGTTCCGCAGAAAATGGGTAAATGTATTTCGTTAGACCCTAATGAAGCACAAACCCTGTATATGTTGCTCTATAAATTGTTGGGACAGCTTGAAAACAAAGAAGATTGTAATTGATCGGGTAGACGATGTTTTCAGTCCGATAAGGCTAAAGCATTTTTTGTTGAATATTGTATGCCGGTTTTAACTGCCTGTTTTCCGTGCAAAACGCAGTTTTGCCTTGATCTTCTTTCATCCTCATAAACGTCGCGTCAGGGTCGGTCTTGGAATAACTGTTCCGTTCCCCGGATATCCGCCTCGCTCTTTCATACTTCCATTTGGACAGCCCCATTATCCGGGCCGCCAAACCTTTCTGATTGCCGCGCAAGCGGCTTCAATACCGCCCGGAACGTTAGGCGCAATTTGGGCTAAAATCAACGAAAATTTAAAAATAGTTGTGAAAAATCTTCAAAATTGTTGATAAAATAAGAAAATTGTATTAAAATACTTATAAATATACTTAAAATTACAGGAGAATAAATTGAGGCTCTATTTAGTGTCTGTCTATAAAGTAGCCGCTATCACAGCGGCGGTCATAACTCTAATGTTATAACCGATAATGCTCCAGAATACTTTTTGTCTATAATGTCTCCAGCCTTTCC
>JAITJI010000097.1 GCA_031279015.1 Spirochaetaceae bacterium | reverse complement strand
GTACGGATCTACAGGCATCGGTTATCACCTCCAGCCTGAAGCGTCTGGACAACGCCCTGTTCAAGATTCTGAGCGATTATAACCAGGATCCTGCCGGCGTTCCTTTTGGCACTACCGTTACTTACGGCCTTGAACAGGATGCGGTGGGGATTGTATTTAACGAAAATCTTACCAACACCCTGGGCACTGAGAATGTGGAAAAGGTTAAGGAACTGTTGGCAAAGATCCGGTCAGGGGAGATTGTCGTAAGTGAGGCTGAGGATCTGACATCCCGGGAGATCAACGATATCGTTAACCGTTGATAATGCGTCAAAGAGAAGAAGCTATGGCAACACCACAGAATACAGCCGAAAAGGGTCAAATTGTTAAAACAGTCCTTATGCCGGAGACCCTCTACCCTTTGCGGGTAAAATATCCGCTTTGTGAATATGTACACCGGGGATATATCCTGCGGCGGTGGATATCCTGAACGGCTGTAGTCTGTGTATGGAAACCGGGAGAAAGGGAGGACATCTCCCCATGACGGCGTACAAGGATCCAAACCGGGGAGATGTGATGATTGCCTGCCGCATGCTGGAAGACGAGATCGCCACAGCCATGAAAAAAACCGGCAGCGATATTCCGGTAATCTGGGTTGAAAGGGGGCTGCATGAAAAGCCTGACCGTCTGCGCACGGCGCTTATGGAACAGATAGAGAGTCAGCCGCAGGCGGGAACCATACTGCTGGCCTATTCCCTGTGCGGCAATGCCATGGCGGATCTTGGCTCCAGGACTTCCCGTTTGGTGGTTCCCCGGTTTCACGACTGCATTCAGATGGGCCTCGCCATTAAACCGGATCAGCCTATTGCAATGGATATTTATTCAATGTATTTTACCCGGGGCTGGCTGCGGGGTGAACGCAGCCTCGCCGCCTCTTACCAAAGGGTATGCAGCCGTTACGGCAGAGAAAAGGCCCATTATATCTATAAAGATAATATCCTGAAAAACTACCGCTCCTTTACCCTCCTCGATAACGGCGCCTTTCCCGTGGACGAATGTCTGCCTGAAATCCGCGCCCTGGCCGGACAATTCGACCTGGAATGTAAGGTCGGCGCCGGATCAACCCGGATTCTGGAAAAACTGGTTTCCGGCGATTGGGATAGGGAATTTTGCATAATCCCCCCCGGAGAACGATTCAGCCAGCCGCAGTTTTTTGGCTGATGCCCCCGAGGGCGCCGGCCGTTTTACGGAAGGGTCAGCATAGAACGCCGTCGCCGGGCAGGGGAATTCCCAGACTCTCCGCACGCTTGCGCATTTTAAAGTACATCTCTTTGTACTCGGGTACCGGAGTTAGTGTAGGAATATCGAAGAGGTCCCTGAAGGTTTTCCCCTTGGGGGGATTAAACAGGTCTTTTTCGTATTGGGGTATCAACTCCCGGCAAATGTCATTGGCCTGGGACAGACTCAGGGAGCAGGCGCCTTTAAACACCGCTGCATTGAACCATGCCTCAACCGGAGTTTGGCCGTTTTTAACGGAACCGCCCGCCGAACGGGGGGCAATGGTAAAGGACTGGCCTGAAGCCGAAGCCGCCGTCATCCCCACGATGGACTCCAGGAAGAACATCTCCGTAAAGGGACCGGCAACCTGATTGATGGTTTTCATCAGGATGATGCCGCTGTTGTTCGCGGTGGCCTGGGTAGCCATGGACTGGGCCCAAACGCCGTGGCGTCCGCAGTTCCCCGCATAGCGTATGTCATAGCAGGGAGAACCGGGCAGGGCCGCCCCGCAGATGGCAAACTGCAGGAGATCGGTGGCAATGGAACCGATAGCCGTGGTCTCAGGCCCTCCGGTATAACCGCCGATCATCGTGGGGGATTCGCTGCGGATAAATCCGCCAAGTTCGTTGGCCACAAAACACTTATGCAGGGTGGTATAATTGATCTTCAATGAGGCGGGATTAAGGCAGAGGGCAATCTGGGGCTGTTCGTACAGATTGAAGGCGGCCAGGAAGCCGAAATGGGTACTGCTGCTGGAAACCAGGGGATTCCCCATTCCGGAACGGCCTGCCCTCCACTGGGCTTCCTTTCGCAGGTGGTATTCGTAAATACCGGCAAAGGTCTCATAGGGGGTATCGGCCAGGAGGGGGCTGCCCATCACGGTGTCCAGGGACGGCCCTTCTTGAAAATCGATCAGCCTGCTGCTGACTATACCCACCGACAGGGGGATATACAGTTCTTCGTCCATTTGTATGGAGAGGGGCGCCGTAAAAATCGGCGTCACGCCGTCGGAGGGTTTTCTTGCCCGCACGGTTCTTTGTTCGCTGCCCTTGCCGAGGGTGAACTGGGACGGGATCTTGGCGAACTCCCGGTTTAATTCCTCCTCATCCACTTTGATAACCGATTCGGTATCGGGACAGAAAAAGCCCAGCCGCAGAGCGGCTTCCCAGCCGGCCTTGAAATAGGTTTCGGCCAGTTTCGGGTCGGTATTTACCGGATTTTCCGGATCGCAGGTATGCAGAAGGCCGAATTTCTGGGCCACCTCTTTCAAGGTCTGGGGTACGATCCGCTGGTCCCATTCCTTCTCGCTTACCCGCTCCCCAAGGCGCGCCTTATCCAGAGTCCGCAAAATTTTTCTGTGTTTGTCCATGGTATCACCTCTTTCTTTAAAATTAACGGGGGCAAAAGCCCTTTCAGCCTAATTCAACAACCAATTCTTCTTTGGGCTGAATTTTCATCAGCCGTTCCGCCATTTTTACGGCGGAATGAGCGGTACGGGAATAACCATCGGCGCCTATCTTTTTTGCATAATCCGCGTTGATGGGACCGCCGCCGACCGCGACACGGTATTTCCCCCGCTTCCCTTCCTGTTCAAGACGTTTAACCAGATCTTCCATGTAGTATTGGGAAGTGGTCAGGAGGGAGGAAACAGCAAGGATATCCGCCTTTTCCGCCTCCGCCGTATCAATGAATCTGTTGGTGGAAACATCAACGCCCAAATCAACAACCTGGAACCCATTTACCGAAAGCTGGGTGGCTACAAGGCTCTTGCCTATGTCGTGTAAATCACCCTTGGCGCAGCCTATCACAATCTTTCCCTTGTATGCGCTTGCGCCTTTTTCCATATAGGGTACAAGGGTTTCAATCAGGAGCTTCATACAATCGCCGCCGATCATCAGCTCCGGCAAAAACACTTCCAGATTATCAAAATCCGTACCCAGACGATCCAGCGCCGCTACGCCGCCCTGGTCGATGATCTCCTGGGGCCCCAAACCTTCTTTCAGGGCTTCGTTTGCCAGATCCACAATTATCGATTCATCTCCGTTGTAGACGGCTTCCTCAATCCTCTTCAACACGTCACTCATAATTTCCTCCTTTTTTATGTCACTAGTATTTCCATAACCGGATACACATCTGGTATTAGCCTTCCCCGGAATAAAGGGTTTCAAATTGTTTACGGGCCTCTTGTTTGATCCTCTCCTCATCTATGCCTTGAAGTCTGCCGTCTGTATAGATCACCCTGCCGCCGACAATGGTGGTATCCACATAGTTTCCGTAACCGACGGTACACAGATAGGAGGCCGGGTCCAGAGTGGCCCCTACAACATCAAGTTTATCAATGTTGATCATGAACAGATCCGCGGCTTTACCTGGTTCCAGGCTGCCTATGTCATGGCGGCCCAAAACGGCGGCGCCGCCCGTGGTGGCCAGCTTAAGGCAGTCATAAGCGCCGGGGGCCTTGCCGCTTGAATTCAGCCGGTGGAGGAGGAAGCACACCCGCAAGTCGGCCAGGAGGTTCGACGCGTCGTTGCTGCCCGAGCCGTCTACCGCAAGGCCAACCGGTACTCCCAGCTCCAGCATCAGGGGTACCTTGCAGATACCCGACGCGAGTTTCATGTTGGATACCGGATTATGGGAAACCCCTGTCTTTGTCCCGGCCAGGAAAGCCACTTCCTCATCGGTAAAATGGATGCCGTGGGCATACCATACATCCTCACCCACAAAACCGCATTCCTCCGCCCAGGCCAGGGGACGCTTGCCGTATACTTCAAGGCAATATTTTTCCTCGTCCAGGGTCTCACAGAGATGGGTATGGGAACGCACGTTCAACTGCCGGGCCAGCTTGACGGATTCCGTCATTATTTCGGTATCCACCGAAAAGGGAGAGCAGGGGGCCAGCGCAACCTGGCGTTTAGAAAATTCGCCGGCATCGTGGTATTTAACCACCAGCCGTTCGCAGTCCTTGAGAACTTCGCCGGTAGTTTCCACCAGTTCGTCCGGCGGGAGTCCTCCCTTGCTCTTCCCCCGGGTAAAGCAGCTGCGTCCCGCATGGAAGCGCAGGCCGATTTCTTCCGCCGCGTCAAACTGCCGGTCGATGATCTCCTTGGGAGAGGAACGGGGAAAGGCAAAATGCTGATCAAAAAGGGTAGTGCCGCCAAATTTTACAAATTCTCCCATGGCCGTCATTGAACTGTAATAGATGTACTCAGGATTAACCCGGAGCCATACCTTGTAGAGGTACATAAGCCAGTCAAAAAGTTCGGAATTTTGAATTGAAGGGATGTTGCGGCTGAAGGCCTGCAGCAGATGATGATGGGTATTGATAAGGCCCGGATAGACATAGCAACCCCCGGCATCGATCACCTGCGCGTCGGGGGCATGCAAACCGGGGCCCATGGCGGAAATTTTTTGCCCTTCCGTTACTATGTCCCAGGAACGGTAGATATGATCCTGTCCGTCGCAGGTAACAATAGCGTCCGCATTTTTTATCAAGAGTTTGTCCATTATACTTTCCTTTCCTTCATTTGTTCCGTTTGTTCCGTTTGTTCCGCCGCTTTTTGCACCGCCTTGATAATCTGCGGATAGGCGGCGCAGCGGCACATGTTGCCGGCCATGCCGGTTTTTATCTGCTCTTCTGTGGGCCGCCGGTACTTCCGGATCAAAGCATGGGCGGAAAGGATCATGCCTGGAGTGCAGAAGCCGCATTGTACGGCGCCCTGATCAATGAAAGCCTGCTGAAGGGCGGACAGCCGGTCCCCCTCCTGGATGCCCTCTATGGTTAAAATATCTTTCCCATCGGCCAGGGCTGCCGGATAAAGGCATGAATCAACGGGCACGCCGTCCAGCAGAACGGTACAGGCGCCGCACTCGCCAACCTCGCAGCCTTTTTTCGTCCCCGTCAGACTCAGGCGCTCCCGGAGCATTTCCAAAAGGGTTTCTCCCTCCGCCACATCCAGATGAAGAGGCCGCCGGTTCAAGGTCAGTTCTATTGAGATCATCCGGTTTCTCCCGCCATGGCATAGGCCTGTTTCAGCGCCCGTTCCACCAGGCCTTCGATCAGCGCCTGACGGAACTCCCTGCCGGCCCGCCAGGAAGTCCTGGGATTGGCTGCCTGCCGCGCGGCTATGCCTGCCTTTAGAAAAAGATCCCCCTCGGGAATCCTGCCCTGGAGCAGCGTCTCGGCTTCACCGCAGCGGATCGGCACGGGTCCGGCGGTACCCAGGGCGATGGCCGCTTCTTGTATCGCGCCGCCGCTCTTTGTTTCACAGACAACGGCAACTCCAAGGGTAGAAATATCCATGGCCTTGCGGGTGGACATCTTGATATACACCCCCGCCCATTGATCCCTGCCGCCGGCCGGCAGGATGATACGGGTCATGAGTTCCTCTTCCCTGCGGATCACCTTTCCCGGGCCAAGATAGAATTCCCTGATTGGCACCAGCCTCTCTCCTCCGGCGCATTGCAGTTCCAGGAGGGCATTCAGGGCCAGGAGGGATGGGGCGCTGTCGGCGCTGGTGGCGCCGTTGCATACGTTGCCTCCGATGGTAGCCATGTTTTGAATCTGCGGCCCCCCCATGGATAAGGCCGCCGTCTTCAGCATCGGTACCCGCCTTTGGATCAGGCCGCTTTCGGCAATGGCGGTAAAGGTAGCCATGGCGCCTATGGCTATGTCGCCGTTGGGCAGTTCGCGTATCCCGGCCATGTCCGGAATTTTTTCCAGGCTCATCAGGGAAACATCCTGTAATTTATTGCGCCGCATCTTAACAAACACGTCCGTGCCCCCCGCAAGGGGCCAGGGCCGTGCTTTTTCCAGCAGTTCCAGGGCCTCACCAAGGCTCCGGGGCAAAAAAAGCCGTGTAACCGGATACATCTCAGGCTCCCCCGCGGTTTTCCGCTTTCCGTAAAGCCGTCAGCACCCGTTCCGGGGTAAGGGGCAGCTGATCTATGGCCACGCCGGTAGCATCCAGGACGGCGTTGCGGATGGCCGCCGCCGGCGTGATGTTGGGCGGTTCTCCCAGGGACTTGTTGCCGTAGGCGCTGGAAGGTTCATCGGTCTGGATAAAATAGCCTTCTATCTCAGGAATATCGGCAAAGGTGGGGATCTTATAGTCCAGAAGATTATCGTTATAAACTCCGCCGGTTTCAGGATCGATCAAAATTTGTTCCGAAAGGCCAAAGCCTATACTCATGATATTGCCGCCGTTAAGCTGGCCCATGGCCATCAGGGGATTTATCAGCCTGCCTGAATCCATGGCGGATACCAGTTTTTTGACATCTACCTTGCCGGTTTTGACATCCACTTCCACCAGGGCCATGGTACAGCCGTAGGTCAGCATATTATCCGTGGGGTAATGATAGGCGTCGTGGCTGATTGTGGCGGGGGTACGCAAATCGTATGTCATCGCCATGGTAACTTCTTCCAGAGAGGCAATGCGGCGGTTCCCCTGCGCGTCAATCAACACGCCTTCGGTTATGTCCAGCCGTTCCTTGTTGACGGCATATTTTTTAGCGGCAAATTCCAGTATCTGTTCCCTGCATGCAAGGGCCGCTTTCTTTACCGCGTGCCCGGTAACGTAGGTTTGGCGTGACGCATAGGCTCCTGAATCGAAGGGACAGAGGTCCGTATCACCGCTTATCACGTGGATCCAGTCCCGGGGAACGCCAAAGGCTTCGGCGGCGATCTGCTGCATCACCGTATTGCTCCCCTGGCCGACATCGGAGGAATTGATAAACAGGGAAGCGCTGCCGTCTTCGTTCACCATCATCCGCGCCCCGGAAAGTTCCACACTGTGGGGGAAGCAGGACTGTCCATAATTGCTAAGGGCAATACCGATGCCCCGTTTTATGTCTCCCCCGCTTTTCGGCTGTTTTCTGAACTTCTGGTACCCGATGGCTTCTTCGCATTTTTTAATGACCTCCGGCAGGCCGCAGGTGGTTACCGTAAAATAGGGCGCGTTGATAGGGTCTCCCGGTTTAAACATGTTAAGACGGCGGAATTCCAGGGGATCCATGCCCACTGTTTCCGCCAAATGATCGATGTGGCTTTCCATGGCAAAGGTGTACTGGGGAATGCCATAACCCCGCATAGCGCCGGCGATAAGAATATTGGTATACACGCTGCGGCCGAAAAACCGGAGATTTTCCGTCGGGTACAAAAGGCAGAAATTACTTGCCACGTTGTAGATCACGTTATGCCCGTGGGAGGCATAGGCGCCGGTATTGTTGGTTATGCTCATTTCCCGGGCGAGGATTTTACCCTCCCTGGTAAGGCCGGTTTTCATCCGTATATGGGAAGCGTGGCGGGTACGGGTACAGGAAATACATTCCTCCCGGCTAATCTCCAGCATCACCGGACGGCGGGTGGCCAGGGTCAAGGCGGCGTTAAGGGGCTCAAACACCGGTTCCTGTTTTCCGCCAAAACCGCCGCCCACGTAGCCCTGGATGATCCTGAGGTCCCTTATTTTAAGCCCCAGGGCAAGGCTTATCCGCTGCCTCAGAACCGTAGGCATTTGATTCGCCACATGGATTATCAGCCGGCCCTGATCATCCAGCTCCGCCAGGGATACATGGGGTTCTATGGGAGTGTGGGTAACAATGGGAGTGCGGTATTCATCCTCCACGATAAAATCCGCCCCGGCCATGGCGGAGTCTACGTTACCGATCTCGTATTGGTTTTCTCCGGCAATGTTTTTTAAACCCTCGTGCAGTTCCACGGCGCCATCGGCCAGGGCATCTTCAGGAGTAAAGTAGGCGGGGAGTTTCTTGTATTCTACATCGATCAGTTCCAGCGCCGTTTCGGCAATCTCTCTGGTTTCGGCGGCCACCGCCGCGACAGGATCCCCTACGTAGCGCAGCCGGGGGGACAGAATCAACGTGTCTTCCGGAGTGTCCGGGGGATAGGGATGCCCGCAGGAGGTATACGGAATCTGGGGAAGGTCTTTCCATGTAATCACCCCGGCCACTCCGGGCAGCGCCCTTGCCCGGGAAGCGTCAACAGCGCTGATGTTGGCATGGGCCAGGGGGCTGTGCAAAATTTTTCCATACAACATGTTTTGCCGGCGCATGTCGCCGATAAATTGAGCCGTTCCGGTTGCCTTGGCCCGGGCTTCTATCCGGGGAACGCTTTGCCCGACTACCCGTAATGGTTTCATTACACCCACCCTTAATCTCAAAGAAGCTGTTTCAAATCCGGCTTCATATTATTATCGCTTCCCGCGTTTTGCCCGCATCCTCGCCGCCTCCCGGTTGTATATATCGCTTGAGTATATGCGGGCGGCGATTTCATCGGCCCTGGCCTTTACGGCTTCTTCGTCCAAGCCTTTCAATTTGCCCTTTTCCCACACCACTTCGCCATTGACAATGGTAATATCCACCGGACGATTATACCCCACCACGGCGGGAAAAGCACCGGGGTCCAGAAGGGCTCCGGAAAATTCCAGATGATCCACGTCTATCATGAACAGATCCGCGGCTTTCCCCGCTTCCAGGGAACCAATGTCATCCCGTCCCAGAACGGCGGCGCTGCCCCGGGTAGCGGTTTTCAGGCATTCATAAGCGCCGGGGGCGGGGCCCTGGTTGTTGGCGTTCACGCGGTGCAACAGGTACATCATCCTGATTTCCCCGAGCATGTTGCTGCCGTCCTGGGCGCCGTACCCGTCCACGGCAAGGCCAATCCGCATGCCCGTCTCTTTCATCAGGGGATACTTCATAAAGCCGGCGCAGGTCCGCATATTGCTTACGGGGCAATGGGCCGCTCCGGTTTTTGCGGCGCCCAGTTTCCTGATTTCCTCATCGGAAAAGCAAATGGCATGGGCGTACCAAATATCTTCCCCCAGGAAGCCCAGTTCCTCGGCCCAGTCAAAAGATGTTTTATTGTGCTTTTCCCGCATATAAACGGTTTCATCGGGAGCCTCGGCCAGGTGGGAATGCATCATTACCTTTTTTGCCCGGGCCAGTCTTATCGCTTCGGTAATGGTGTCGTCGGTAACCGAGAATGGCGAACACGGCGCCACCACGACGCGCCTCATTCCGAAAGGATCGTATTCATGGTACTTTTCAATCAGCCGTTCACAATCCCCGATAAATTCATCCACCGTTTCGCCCAAAACATCAGGCGGAAGTCCACCGTCTTTACGGGTAAGGGTAAAACAGCTCCGTCCCGCATGGTAACGTATACCCGTGACAGAGGCGGCCTCCATCTGGCGGTCAATCAGCACCTTGTCCACTCCCCGGGGAAAGCAAAAATGGTGGTCAAAGGCGGTGGTACAGCCTGATTTCAGGAGCTCGCTCATTCCGATAAGAGTACTGTAATACACGTGTTCGGGGTCCACAAGGGTCCATAGTTCATACATGAAGATAAGCCAGTCGAACAGGGCCGCCTGCTGCAATTCGGGGATATTCCGGGTAAAGGCCTGTAAAAAGTGATGGTGGGTATTAACAAGGCCGGGATACACATACATCCGGCAGGCATCAATCACCCTGGCGCCATCGGCCCGCAGGTCCTTCCCGATTTCCGCAATCTGTTTACCGTCAATTAAAATATCGGTACTCCGTAAAATCCGATCCCCGTCATCACAGGTAATGACAGCCTTCGCGTTTTTTATCAGAATCTTTGCCATAGAATACCTCTGTTCATGTCTCCCGGGGCTTGCCGCGGGAGACATGGTTAAAAAATCGCTGGGAGTCTGCGAAGTCTCGCCCCGCAAACTCCGAAGGCAGCCCGTAAATCAGGGCAGCTTTCCAATCACATTATCCAGCAGGAACATCATATTGATCAATTCCGTATCGCTGAATTCACCCTGGGCCAGTACCGTCTTGCCAAGGTTGTCTTTGACCGGAGCGGGGAATACCTCAATTTCTCCCGCAATGAGTTTTGCCTTTACCGCTTCGCAATCCGCGATAATACCGGCGGGAATGATGTCGGCGTTAAAGGGAGCCGTACTCGCGCAGCCTCTGTCCATGCCGAGGAAAAGGGTATCGTTGGTCCATGTCCCCTTCGCAAAGCTGGTAATGTATTCCTCATAAATCGGCGCCCAGTTCCACATAAAGGAAGTAAGCACCGCCCTGGGCGCGTAATCGTGCATGTCAATGTGAAAACCTGTGGCATAGCCTCCGGCAGCTTCGGCGGCCTGCATGACCGCGGTGGTGGAACCGTGATACCCCAGGGCGTTTATTCCGCTTTGCAGCATGCCCGAGGCGCCTTCTTTTTCTACGGCGGGATCGTACCAGCTGTTAGCCCAAATTACCTGCACAGTGGCGTCGGGCCTGGCATACCGCGCGCCGGCGGCGAAGCTGTTCACCGCCCGCACCACCGAGGCCTGGGGCTGGGCCGCCATGAAACCAAGAGCATCGCTTTTGGACATCTTCCCAGCCACATAACCGCACATAAAAATGGATTCAATGTCCCGCACGGAATAAGCGGACACGTTGGCGCCGGTTCTTCCCTCAAACTGATGGAACTTTATATCCGGATAACGGGCGGCGGCGGCGGAGATAGGATCGGTAAACCCGGAAGATGTACCGAAGATCATGTTGCAACCCTCGCTTATCAGGTTTTCAATTGCAGCCGAAGCCTCCGGTCCCGCGTCAAGGACATTTTCCAAGACGATCATCTGTTCGTCCGCGAGACCCAGATCCGCCTTTACCTTCTCAAACGAAACCCCGTGGGACTGGCTCCAGCCTCCATCGGTGGTGGTTATATTTATCAGAACCCCCACCTTGACCTTGCCGTAATCCACCTCCCCGGATGTATTCCGGGCGCCGGGGGATGTTCCCGAAGACTGATCCTTCCTGGAGCATCCCGTCATCAGAATGACCGTCATTACCGCGGCCAATGCGATAATCCGTTTTTTCATACCTGCCTCCTTTAGGTTTGGTAAAAAAAAATTTGAGTTTGTTCTAAAAACTGAAATTTTGAACAAGCTCATTTTTATAGTTTTTACGAGCTGCAAATCACAATAATCAGCGGGCCTCCCGTTCATAGGGGGAACCCAGGGCCGCCGGCACAGGGGACTTGCGCCTGCGGAAAGGACCGGTGGAAACTATGAGCACGGCCACGGTGCAAATATAGGGCAGCATGGCAAGGAAATGGGAGGGAATATTTACCCCGAATAACTGGAGACGCTGGCCCAGCACCTGTACCCCGCCGAAAAGCATGGAGCCCAGTATAGCGTACAGGGGATTCCAGGAGGCAAAGATCACCAGGGCGGCGGCGATCCAGCCGCGGCCCGCGATGATTTCGCTGTTCCAGGAAGGGGTATAGGCAAGGGTAACATAGGCGCCCCCCAGAGACACGATTACGCATCCGATGATCACATACAGATACCGCAGGCCGAAGACCTGTACTCCGGCGGCGTCAAGAGCTCCCGGATTCTCGCCCAAGGCCTTGAGGGTGAGCCCCGGCCTGGTTTTATAAATGAAAAAACATACCGCCGGTACCAGGAAATATAAAAAATACACAAAGACATTTTGCTCGAAAAAAACCGGCCCGATGAAGGGAATCCGGGAAAGAAGGGGAACAGCGGCTTTACCGAAGGAATTGACCGTGGTCATGCCGTGTACCAGTTTGCCGAAAAAGTCGCTGAACCCTTTGCCAAAGATTACCATGACAAGACCGCATACGACCTGATTCGCCTCAAGGGTTACCGTCATAAAAGCGTAAAAAAGCCCGATCAGAATACCGGTCAGCAGAACCGCCAAAATTGCCAGGCCGAGGGAACCGGTCTGTATTGCCGTGATGTAGCCGAAGGCGCCGCCCATCAGCATGATTCCTTCCAGGCCCAAATTAAGAATACCGCTGCGCTCGGAAATGATCTCCCCAACGCTGGCGTACATGATGGGCGCGGACATGCCTATTGCCGCGGCTAAAACCGATAAGAAAAGTTCCATGCTATTTTTGCGCCTCCCTGGTATCGGATGCGTTAACGCGGGTAAACACCAGCCGGTTCCGGGAAAATATCTCACCCCCCAAAACACAAAACAGGATCAACCCCTGAATAACGGTTACTATCTGGGGCGGTATTTTGACAATCTGGAGACTGAAACCGCCCTGGCTCATGCCGCCGAAAACGATGGATACCAGTACGACGATCAGGGGATTGAATTTGGCAAGATAGGCAATGACGATGGCGGTATACCCGTTTCCGTTTGAGATAGCGGGCTGCAAGCGCCCTATGGGACCGGCGACCTGGGCCACCCCTGCCATGCCCGCCAATCCCCCTGAGACCAGCATGACAAACAATACATTGGCGGCAATATTCATGCCCGCGTAACGGGCCGCTTTCTGGCTGGCGCCGATTACCCGTATCTGGTATCCCCGGACGGTGATCTTAAAAAACAGCAGTATCACCAGGGCCGCGGCAAGGGCAATAAACAGGGAGTTGTTGAGCCGGGTATCCCCTATGGGGTTCAGAACCGCCTGGGGCGGGAAAGGTTTTGAATAAGGGAGATTGGTGGCATCCGTAGCCGTATCGCGCCAGGGGCCGTAGAGCCAATAATCCACCCAGCGCAGCGCGATATAGTTGAACATCAGGGTTATCAGCGTCTCATTGATCCCCCAGAAAGCCCGGGGTGCCGCGGCCAAAACAGCCCAAAGGCCGCCGGCCAAAAATCCCGCCGCGAACATTGCCGGGATTACCAGACGTTCCGGTATCCAGGGGCAATACAAGACGACAAAAGTGGCGGCAAAGGCGCCCCACATAAACTGCCCTTCGGCGCCTATGTTGTTCAGCGACATTTTAAAGGAGACGGACACGCCCAGGGCGCAAAACATCAGGGGAATCGCCTGCAGCAGGCTCTCACTTATTCTGGAAATTGAGCCGAAACTGCCCCGTACCATCCTGAAATAGGCGTTTAAGGGATTAAAGCCCAGGGCAAGCAGCATAACGGCGCAGATTATGAAGGAAATAAGCAGACTCGCCATCAGGATAAAAAAATGCGACAGAGGATGTATTTTTTCTCTTTTTTCGAACCTGATCCGGAAAGAATCGAAAAGTTTCATAACACTGTTCCTTCTTGGAACGCTGCGTGAACCGGAGCAGGCATCTCCGGGCTGTCTTCATCCTGTTCATATCCCAGCATCATCCGTCCGACTTCGTCATAGGTATCCTGGGTTACCGTTCCTATTTTGACGATGCCGGTTATCCTGCCGCTGTTTATAGCCGCCACCCGGTCACAGATGTTGAAAAGTTCTTCCAGATCCTCCGAGATGAGGAGGATTGCCGAACCCTGGGCGCGCTGTTTCAGCAGAATATTGTGGATAACCTCCGTCGCCCCGACGTCCACGCCATGCACGGGATATGCGGCCACGAGGACCTTGGGCCGGGTATTAACCTCCCTGGCGATGAGCAGCTTTTGCAGGTTGCCGCCGCTCATCAGGCTTACCGGTTTGTTTATGCCCGTATTTTTTATATCATACAGCTGTACGAATTCTTTGGTTCTGCGAATAATTTCCCTTTTTTTAAGAAAACCGCCCTGATTGCATGCTTCGGAATCATAATCCCGGAGCATGGTATTATCCGGCATGTTCAAAGAGCCTACCAGTCCTGTTTCCATGCGGTCCTCGGGTATAAAAGCGACTCCGGCGCGGAAAATACTCCTGGGCGTTGCGCCGGTTAATTCCGTTTTGTACAGCCTGATTTTACCCGACATGGTCCGGCGCAAGCCGGCTATTACTTCAGACAGTTCCTTCTGGCCGTTTCCGGCCACCCCCGCAATACCCAGGATCTCCCCGGCGCGGATTTCAAAGCTGACGTCTTTAAGGGCCGGCGTCCCCTTGTCCCCCATCGCCGTTACCCCTTCCAGGCACAGCGCAACGGCACGTTCCGAAAGGTCTTCCCGGACCGGAGTGATGTCGGCTATGTCCCGGCCCACCATCAGCCTCGTCAGTGCCTTCCTGTCGATAGCACGGGTCAAGCCGGTGTCAACGGAGCGGCCGTCCCGCAAAACGGTTATACGATCGGAAAAGGTCACGACTTCGTACAATTTATGGGTGATGAACAATACCGTCTTGCCGTGATCCGCCATGGTCCGCAGGGTTTTAAACAGTTCCACCGTTTCCTGGGGCGTCAGGACCGAGGTGGGTTCGTCAAGGATCAGAAATTCGACCCCTAAAAAAAGCTGCTTTAATATTTCCACCCGCTGCTGTTCCCCGACGCTGAGCTGCCAGATCTTTGCGCCCGGATCCACTTCAAGCTTGAACTTTTCCGAATATTCCCGGATCTGCCCTTCCATCATTTTTTTATCCAGTATGATGGGGAGTTTCCCGAAACAAAGCAGCACGTTTTCCGCCACCGTCAGGGGCTCAATCAGCTTAAAGTGCTGGTGCACCATGCCGATCCCCATGGAAACGGCGCTTTTCGGGTTTTTTATGTTTACCTGCCTGCCCCTGATGTGTATGGACCCTTCGTTAGGTACGTAGATTCCGGTGAGGATATTCATCAGCGTGCTTTTACCGGCGCCGTTTTCTCCGAGGAGGGCATGAATTTCACCGGGATAGAGGGTCAGATCTATCCCCTGGTTGGCCATCACGCCGGGAAATCGTTTTGTGATCCCTTTCATTTCCAATGACGGATTCAATTGCCTCGTCCTCCATTTTAAAGTAAGGGTTTCATTACACCCACCTTCATTGACAATGGTAATATCCACCGGACAATTATATCCGGCTGCTGCGGGAAAGCGCCGGGGCCCGGATGGGAGGTCAAGCATGCCGTGTACCGGTGGATCTTTGCGCCGTCGGGGCTTAAAGAACGATGGAACGTCCTTTACCGGTCATGCCCATATACCAGTCGCCAAAGGCTTTGTCCAGCGGCATGCCCAGATCGATCAACTCATTACGAACCCGGTTGAACAGCTCAACATAATGGGGTTTGGGTTGCTGCTTTTGCAGATCGAAACACTCGGTAAGGGACTGGCCTTTGTCGGGGGTCAGGATCTTTTCTTCGTATTTGGGTAACAGTTTTTTGGCAAGCTCGTTGGCATCCTTGCGGGTCATTCCCGCGCAGCTCTTAAACACATCGCCGCTCCACCAGCATTCCACCGGGGTAATATAATCGGTATACCTTCCCCCCGCGCTGCGGGGCTGGGTTGTCTTGGATGCACCGGAGACGGAATGGTTCATAAGCCCCACCGCAGATTCGTACATAAACATTTCGGTACAAGGGCCTGCGGTTTCATTGACAATCTTGTTCCGCATAAATCCCGTATTGCGGCTTATGGCCTGAATGGATACGCTGTTGGCCCAGACCGCTTTACGGCCGCAGTTACCGAAAAGCTGGATATCGTATACATAACTGGAAGTATAATCACTCTGCATCACCGTAGGGATGAGGAGATCGTTGGCAACACAGGCCAGGGCGGCGCCTTCAGGAGGGCCGGCGTAGCCGCCGATGTAGGAAAAAGCGCCCACCCGCAGTTTGTGTCCAAAGTTGAGTCCCTGTATTACCCGGTGAAAGTTTGAGAAGGTACATTTCATCTCTACCGGACACAGGCTCATGGTTACATTGCCCCGGCCCGCCACCACCGGCGCGCCCCCCAGGTGGCCGTATTCGGTAACGGCGCCCGCCACGCCGGTACAGGCCATGCCGGGCCGGCCCGCCCGCCAGAGCGCTTCATGTTTCAAATGGGATTCATAATTGCCCATCAGGGTTTCATAGGGGGTCCCGCTGCGAATGGTACGGCCGAATACGGTGGCCAGGGTCGGGCCGTGCAGCACATCCACCAGTTTGGGGTATTTGACTATTCCCTGCACCAGAGGAAGATAGTTCTCCTCGCTGCACACAATCCCAAGGCTTGACGCCACCAGGGGTTTGCAGGAACTCTCCGGTCTGCGGGGCTTCATGATCACCTGGTCCTGGCCTTCACCAAGGATCAGCTGATCAGGATAATCCCTGACCGCCTCCAAAAGTTCGTCCTCGGTGATCCTGATGACCCGTTCCGTATCCTCACAGTACATACCCAGTTCCAGCGCCAGTTCCCATCCGGCCTTGAAAAAGGTATCCGCCAGGTCATCATCACAGTTGATTGGATTTTCCGTATCCAGAGTACCCTGGAGGTTGTACTTTTTCAGAATCCCCTTGATAGTTTTTGGAATGATTTTGGTATCCCATTCCTTCATGGGGATCACCGGGCCTTCAAAAGCCTTATCCAGCATATTCAGCAGCCGTTGAACTTTTATATTGTACATTAGATGTTTACCCCCGTTTCAGAATCAACAATGACCGGCTCGTGTTTGCCGGGATTTCCCCGGGCCATTAATTGCTTGCACATTTTTACACAGTCAAAGGCGTTACGGGACCAGCCGTCGGCGCCGATCTTTTTGGCATATTCGGGGGTTACCGGTCCGCCGCCTACAATGAATTGATACTTTTCCCGGCTGCCCGTATCGGTGATGTACCGCAGGGTATCCTCCAGATAGGGCAGCGAGGTTGTGAGCAGCGTGGATATGCCCACAATGTCGGCGTTTACTTCCCGGGCTTTTTCATAAAAACTTTTTACCGGAGCATCGATGCCTATATCGTGTACCTCAAAACCGTTAACCGCCAGCAACGCGCCGACCACATTTTTACCGATGTCATGGACATCTCCCTTGGCCTGCCCCAGAACCACAACGCCCTGTTTGGATTTCTGCGCATCTTCACTGCTCATGTTTTCAAAGATAATCCGAATCACCGCGCTCATGGCGTCTCCGGCCAGAACAAGTTCGGGCAAAAAAACCTCTCCCGCGCTGTACTGTTCACTTACCACATCCATGCCTTTGGACGCGCCTTCATTTAATATGGTAAGAGGACTGATCCCCTGTGACAGGGCTTGTTTTACCGTCTCAACCGCCCCTTCTTCTTCCCCTTCCGCTACCAGCTCTCCGATTTTTTTCAGGATCTCCTCTGCCATAGGTTCCTCCGTCCGCTAATAATATCATAGCTAATTGTTTAGTGTCAACAAATATTGAATAATTATTCATTTTCGATCTCCTTTTAATAAATCACTGTATAATTATTCAGAATGAACGTGATTAATGTATTGGGCCGGTATGATGCCGGGAGACTCCCGATCCCGATTACTAATCGGCAATCCGGTAGACTCCTCCATCTTCGGAGACCAGGGATTCCCGTTCCAGGGTTTCCAGCACCCGGTAAAAATCTTCAGGATCTATGCCGCTGCGGCTTTGGAGATCCGCCGCCGGGGCCGGTCCCTGGGAAACCAGGGCCCTGATGAGCCTGCCCCGCAGCTGCCGGAAGGAACCTTCAAAGGGGCTCTGCCTGGTGTAATGGGCGCTCCTGCGGTTTGGATTGACGGTTGTCTTTTTTAAGGCCGCGCCGTAGTCCATCAGGGCGTAGTACCATAGCCGGGGCTTTCCCCGGTCCAGGGATGCCTCAAGGAGAGGCAAAAGTTCATCGTCCTGTACAGATTCCCGGTTTTGGAAAAAAAAGTGGATCAGCACGGCACGGATATTGGTTTCAATAAAGACGGCGGGATAGTTGTAGGCAAAACAGGCGATGGCCCCGGCGGTATACCTGCCGATGCCCGGCAAAGGCAGCAACTGTTCCGGGGTGGCGGGAACCTTGGCGCCGTGTTTTTCCGTGATAAGCCGGGCGCATTCCTTCAAGTACCGGGCCCGGCGGTTGTAACCGAGGCCGCTCCATTCCCGGAGGACCACTTCCAGGGGAGCGGCCGCCAGATCCGCCGGGCTGGGCCAGAGGGAGAGCCACCGTTCCCAATAGGGGATCACCCGGTCCGTCTGGGTTTGCTGGAGCATAAATTCGGATACCATCACCCCCCAGGGACTGGTATTGGCCCTCCAGGGGAACACCCTCCCCGCTTCCTCATAGTAGGATACGATGATTCTTCTAAATTCCGGAATCGTCATCGGGGATTCCGGCGGACCTTTTCAACGATCCGGGAAGTAATTGCCTGGGGGTCCAGCTCATCGGTATCGATAATAAGGTCTGCAAACTGGTAATCATCGTTATCAATATGGTATATCCTGATGTACCGTTCCCGATCCTGACGGTCCCGTTCTTCAGTAAAGACGGCTACCGCCTCCAGATCCCCCCCCTCCCGGTTGAGAATCCGCCGGGCCCTGGTCAGGGGTTTTGCCTTGAGATAGACCTTGAGGTCTGCCTCCCGGAGCATCCAGATGGCAAGCCGGGAACCGAGAACACAGCCGTCCCCTTCCCGGGCCAGTTTTACCTGACGGTTGTCAACTTCCCGGTCCCAGGAATCATCCTCAACGGCCAGGGATAAAATGTTTTCAAGGCTGATCCCCCGTTCTTCCGCCAGATTCCTAAAGGTAAAATTGATAAACCGCAGCCCCAGGGATTCCGCCACCAGTCTGCTTACGGTGGTATTCCCGCATCCGCTTTTTCCGGATATGGCGATCCGTAGATTTATATCGATCCTGTTCATTCTATATTCCTCAACTGCTCCCGGATATTCTCCAAAAGCTCCTTCATCTCCACCACTGCACGGCTCACCTCCTGATTCGGCGTCTTGGACCCGATAGTGTTTACCTCCCGGTTCATTTCCTGGGAGAGAAAGTCCAGCTTTTTCCCCGGGCTTGGGTTCCGTGCAACCTCAGCCCTGAATTCGGCAAGATGGGCGCCGAGCCGTGAAATCTCCTCAGAGATGGTATACTTCATCAACAGTACCGCTGTTTCCGCCAGGATACGGTTTTCATCGATTTTATCCCCCAGGAGTTCTGCAAAACGGCAGCGTAGATTCTCCTTAATGGTATCCTCAAGGACCGGGGCAAGGGAAACGACCCGTTCCAATGCGGCTTCAAACCGGGAGATATGGGAGAGGATATCCCCTTCGGTATGCTTCCCTTCCCGGCTCCGTTCAGCCTCAAAGATCCCGGCGGCGGTTTCCAGCACCGGGATTATGAGCCTGCGGTACCGCTCATCATCCCGGGTTTTTTCGATTTCCAATACCCCTTCCATGCCCAGGATCAGCCCCAGGCCGGGACGCTCATCCAGGCCCAGGGAAGCCGCCAATCCGGCAATCGCCTCCCCGTATGACCTGGCGGCCTGGTGATTCACCCGAACGGTAACCGCGGAATCCTGTTCCTTAAGCCGTATGTTCAGTTCAATCTTGCCCCTCCGGAAACGCCGGGACAGGTATTCCCTGAATTCCGGTTCCAGGGATGCTATAAAGGGGGGGGTGCCGATAAACACATCCAGAAACCGGTTATTATAGCCCTTGATCTCCACCGAGAGAGAAACCGTTTCATCCTGGTATTCCGTAAAGGCATATCCGGTCATACTGTTCATGGTTCAATCACTCCTGTTTGCGGGATTGAGACCGGGGGACGGGTCCGGGGTTTGGGTTCATCCTTTTGATCTGAAATAGTTAAACAGAGCCACGCCGAGTTTCCAGTTGTCTCCGGCCCCCAGAGTAACAAAGAGATCCCCCGGAACAAGCATTCCCTTGAGGGGTTCCAGGGCGTCCTCCGGTTCCTTATAGTACACCGCCCTGGTATAGACCCTGGTTTTCTCAAAGAGGCTTTCCCCGGTAACGCCGCCATGGTACTCCTCCCGGGCAGAGGGGTATATTTTATGGAGGATCACCAGATCCGCCGCTCCGAGGGAGGCGGCAAATTCATCAAGCAGGGCGGCGGTTCTGGTATAGGTATGGGACATAAAGCTGACAACCAACCTGCGGTCCCGGTAAAATTCCCGCAATCCCGCCAGCGTTGTTTTAACTGCCGTGGGGTGATGTCCGTAATCATCCATAAATAAAATACCCCCCGCTTCACCGATAACCTCCGAACGCCGCTTGCTCCCCCGGAACTCTTCCAGGGCTTCACGCACCCGGTCAAGCCGTTCCCCCCCCAGGCCGCCGGACCGATCCCCGCCGCCCGCCTCCCTCTTCACAAGACAGTCCGTCAACGCCAGGGCTGCGGCGGCGTTGAGGGCGCTGTGGCGGCCGGGAATACGGAGACGGAATTCCCCCGGCAAACCCCGGATGCCCATGACGATTCGTTCCTCTGAAATCCGGTAATCCTCTATGGCGAATCCGCCCTCCGCGGTAAAGCCGTAGGGGATAAAGAGCAGATCCCGTCCCTCCCGGCGGATTATTTCCGTAGTTTCGCTGGCGCCGGGATCATCGGCGCAGTAGATTAACGCTCCGCCGGGGGGAAGTTTCCGGATGTATTCAAGAAAGGCGTCCCTGATGGAATCGTAAGTGGGGTAGTAATCCTGATGATCACTTTCCACACTGGTCAGGATTATCCTTTTTGGGTGGAAGGCGAGAAAATGCCGCCGGTATTCGCAGGTTTCAGCAACAAAGTAGGTATTCCCCAGGTTGAGGGTGGATCGGCCGCCGAAACCGCTTACCGCAGTTCCGGCAAGGATTTGAGCGGGCAGCCCGGCGGCACGGATCAGAACACCCGACATGGCGGTGATGGTAGTTTTTCCGTGAACCCCGGCGATGCCTGAGGCGTCAAAACCTGCGGAATAGGCCCCCAGGGCATCGGGATATTTGAGAATAGGGATGCCCTTTTCCCGGGCTTCGGCCAGTTCAGCGTTGGTGTCCGGAGAGTAGGCCGCCGAATGGATCACCAGGTCCGTACCGGCTTTGATATGTCCGGCGGCAAAGGATTCATAACAGGGTATACCCAGTTCCCTGAGGATGGCATCGGTATAGAAAACATCGGGGCCGTCGGAACCGGATACGGACACCCCGGCATTGTGCAGTAATTCGGCAAAGGCGCAGGTACCCGTCCCCTTGATTCCGACAAAATAGACCTGCGCCCCCGGATGCAGGACTTCCCGAAGATCCATGATCTATGGTACTCCAGTCTTCAGGTCTTTAACAAGCGGTAGTGTTACGGAGGGAAGGATAAACTCCCGCCTTTCCCCGCTGCGGGGATCGAAAAAGGCGATTCCCCTGGCCCACAGGGCAACAAAGGGATACCCTTCAGCCTTCCCGCCCCCGTAGAGGCTGTCGTTCAGGATGGGATACCCGATCCAGGCAAGGTGACAGCGGATCTGATGGCGGAAACCCCGGCGGATTCGGATGTGAAAACGATAGTATCCCATGGCGGCAGGAAAACTGAAACCGGTACAGGGGGAAACCACACCGTTAATCTCCGTGCGGTAGGGCCTCCCCCGATCCAGGGCAGGGGTCCGTTTCCGGTTCCCCGGTTTCCCGGCAGGCGGGCTTTCCGGAGTCCACGGGAAGGGCCAGGGGACAGGCCGTACAGCCCGGGCCCCCTTGCCGTAGGGGCGAAAGGCGCTTTCAATACACCGGGGCTCCTGAAAAACCGCGGGTTCCGCGGCCAGGGGTATTATTGGCGATGTTGCCGGGACTATCCGTACCGCGGGCGGAGGGGGAAAGCCCGGGAGTTTTCTCAGGGTCTTTTCATTTGCGGTCAGGGCCTCGTAGTCCTTGGTAAAGAGACATTCCTCCTGCTGGACCGTCAGGGCGTCCATGGTTTCCTGGTTTTTTGCAAAGAGGATCAGCCCGGCGGTTTCCCGATCCAGCCGGTGCAGGATCCCCCCTTCCCAGGGTTGCCGGCCCCGGACCCCAAGCACCAGGGGAAAACGGCGGGCGTACCAATCGAGGAGGGTCTCTCCGCCGGTACGGCCTTTGAGGGGAGCCGAAAACATCCCCGGAGGCTTGGAGATCACCGCATAATCGGGCCCTTCGTACAGGATGACAGGGTCCGGGAAAAGGGGAATTCCCATACATTCGGACATGGGCTTTACGAAACCGGGGGATTACGGAAACGCGGCGGCAGGGGAGTCCTGAAGGTTCGCGCTTCTGCCTCTCCGGGCAGCACCAGGGAGAGGCTCTTTGCGTGGAGCATGAGTCCCCCCTCCTCCCCAAATCCGTAGACCGGATCTCCCAGTATAGGGCAGCCCAGATACCGCAAATGCACCCGGAGCTGATGGGTCCTTCCGGTTTTGGGCCGGAGGAGCAGGAGGGAACGATCCCCCCAGGACCGTCTAACCTGGTACCACGTTACCGCCAGTTTCCCCCGCTCCTCCGATACGGTAAAACGCTGGCGGTCCCGGCTGTCCCGGACAATCCGGGTTTCTATCCACCCCTCCTCCGTTTTTGGGGTTCCCCGCACCAGGGCGGCATAGATCTTCCTGGCCGTGCGGGCCTTAAACTGATCCGCCAGAAAACTCAGGGCTTCATCATCCCAGGCGGCGATGATCAC
>JAITJI010000100.1 GCA_031279015.1 Spirochaetaceae bacterium | reverse complement strand
AATCAAAACGGGCCAGCACATAGGCCGCCATGGAATAAAAAATTATGGAAATGACGGTCGCGGAACTTGCCACCGTGAGGGAGGTGAGGAAGCGCATGGGGATATTGGCCAGCTCCAGGGCTATACGGTAACCGTCAAATGAAATTTTTGAGGGCAGGCTGAAAGCGGAACCCAGAATTTCCCGGTTGGTTTTAAATGAGGAAACAAGAACCCAGACAAAGGGCGCCACCGAAATGATAAGCACAAAGGCGAAAACGAGGTAGGCCAAAAGGACATACAGGATTGAGGAGGGACCCTGACGTATACCCCTCCGCCGGACGATTGAATTGTTCATGGCTCCCCCTACTCCCCCATGGTATCGTGCATACGGAAGGACCTGGTGGTAAGGGCCATTATTGACCCGCCGATGATGAGGAGGAATATTCCTATGGCATTGGCGTATCCGTACTTATTAAGGGTAACAATGGTGTTTACCGACATGACCGCCAGATTGATGGTCTTGATTCCCGGCCCGCCGTTGGTGGTCATGAAGATGATGTCGAACATCTTAAAAACCGAGGTTACCGCGATAATAATCCCGGTACCAATGGCGTTTTTGAGGAGCGGAATATTGATCCGGAGATCAATCTGGAATTCGTTGGCCCCGTCTATCTTCGCGGCCTCGTAGAGTTCCGGCGGGATGGAGAGCAGCTGGGACAGGGTAATCAGCGTGATAACCGCGGCGTACCAGAGCCAGATCTGGGTCAGGGAAACAAAGGCGGTCCGGGAATCAAAAAGCCAGTTGACGCTGAAGTCGGGCCCCGCGAAGATCCGGACAATGGAATTCAGTATCCCCGCATCGGGCTTGAAGATGAACATAAAAAGCAGGGCCATGGCGCTGCCGGAAATAACGTTGGGCAGCATAAAGGAGGACCGCACAAAACGCCACCCCGGAAATTTCCGGGACAGCAGTAACGCTACCAGCACCCCAAAGGGCACGTGGATAAACGCCGCGCAGAGGGCCCACTTTACCGAATTCCATAAAGCGCTTTTAAACTGGTGATCTCCAAAGAGCTCGATGTAATTGTTAAGTCCGATAAACCGCATGGGCTCAAAGCCGTTCCACCTGCAAAGACTGCTCACCACCGAAAGCCCCAGGGGCCAGAGGTACAGCAGGGCGAACATTCCCAAAGCCGGCGTCAGAAAGAGGGCTATCATCGGCCGGTTTCGGGATTTCAGCGGTTTCTTGGGGGAAACCGGGTTTTTCATTTTACACCTTTACTGGTTTTCCGCCGCATAGCGCCGGGCCGCGGCGGTCATCTTGGCGGCCATCTCCTCGGCGCTGATGACGCCGTTAACTAAGTTGATCATCTCGGTTTCAATAACCTCATGCTGGGTCAGCACGTCCCACCTGGACTGATAATTCGGTATGGTTTTCTGGACCGTGGGTACTATATCGGCGTAACTCTTCATAGGGGGAGAGAAGGTGGCCGTGTCCGCGCCGGTCAGAGGTACCAGGGGCGAAAAGGCCCCGTTCATCCGGCCCTCATAACGGATTATATCCTGGTTGGTGGAGAGGAAGCGGATCCACTCAACGGCGGCTTCCTGTTCTGCCCTGGAAACATCCACCGATACGCCACTGCCGAAACCTGTCCCCTGGCTACTGATCATGATTCCCCCGGGGAATTTGGCGTAGGCCACTTTCTGGTCAAACCCGGGGGCCGAAAAGGCAGGGTCGCTTAAAGACTGCATCATCCAGGGGCCGTTGGGGATCATGGAGGTGGTCTCGTTGGAGAAGTTGTTGGCCGCCAAAGCGTAGTTGCCCCCCTGGGCGTCCCTGGTGGTGTAGGTGTAGAGCCGCTTTATCATGTTGAGCATATCGATGATCTGGGGGGTGTTGTAGTCGGTGGGGAACTGCTGGTTCATAAACGCCTGGCCCTCGGCAGTGCGGCCCAGGTAGGTACTTGCCATAAGCATGGTACACCAGCCGGTTTCGGTAAGGTGGAGGGAAATAGGCGTATGCCCAGCGGCCTTGAGCTTGTCGCAGGCGGCCCAGAATTCATCCCAGGTTTCGGGGAACCGGGAAATCCCCGCCTGGGTGAAATGCTCCTTATTGTAATAGATCCCGGTATAATCAGTGGTAACCGCCGGCGCGGAATACATCTTTCCGTCCCGGGTATTGTAGGCAACGCTTTCCGGAAAAGCCAGGCGCTGCCATTCGCTGTCCGCATCAAAGTAGGGTTTCAGGTCAATGAGCCGGTTGTTCCGGAACAGAAGTTCCGCAAAGGAGGGCTCTGTACCCAGATCGCTCACCACCGGGGGAAGATCCCGGGCGGTATTGAGCATCTTGAGTTTGGCCCTGATGTCTTCGGCCATGCCGGGGATCCATTCCACCACCGCCTCGTATTTGCCCTTGTAGGCTTCGTTGAATTTTTCAATCCGGTACCGGGTCTGCTCGGTGTTCGCGTCGTTGCCCGCGTTGGTGGCAAGGATGGAAATCTTTGTCACCCCGGAACCGGAGGAAGGCTGCTGCTGTCCCCCTCCGGCAAAAACAAAAGAAACCCCCAGCGCCAAAAGCGCCGCCGCACTAAACAAACGTTTCATACGTTCCTCCATAATAAAATGAACATTATATACCAGGCATACGCCCGCATTGCACGGTTTATACGCGCCCTCCCCTCCTCCCGGTTAATTGATTTTTTGCGGAAGGATGTCCATAACAATCCCGCTCCGGGACTTTTCTGTCCGCGGGCAGCAAGGCTGAGGGGTTTTGTCCTCCGGGGTTTGATATAAAGAAGGCTAAACTGAAATTTTACAAAATGGGGGGAGGGGGGGGTAGCCTACGCTAATCCAATACCTAAAAAACATTCTTTTTATTCACCCTATACACCCACTTTTTGATGGTAACGGAATCTGCTCCTGCCGTCAGGATAGCAACTAAAGAGTATACCATCCATCCGGAGATCTGTCAAGCGATTTTTGGAACCAGCGATTTTTGGAACCAGCCGCAATCATTACCCTATCACCGTTTTTGAGAAAAGCATCAACATCCGTTGTTATGTTGGGCCTCCTCCGCTCCTCCCGAATGCACATCAAGGAGCAGAGTGGTGTAGGATGATTTTTTCACATTATAAGCCCCGGCTATAGACTCAAACCCATATTTAACCTTTGACACCGCCTTCGGTAAGACCGGCGATAATATATTTCTGTCCAAAGGCAAAAATCACCATGGTGGGAAGCAGGGCTACCACAATACCTGCGCTCATCATATCCCAACTGACGCCGGCCTTAGAAATAAAGGAATTGAGGGCCACCGGCACGGTAAGCTTCCATTCGGTGGATAAAAGCATCACCGCCAAAAAAAGTTCGTTCCAGACATTTACAAAGGCAAAGCTGAAAATCGCCACCAGCCCCGGAAGGCTGATGGGAAGGATCACCCGAAACAGGGCGACAAAGGGATCACAGCCGTCAATAAGGGCGGCCTCCTCAATCGATGGGGGGATGCGGTCGAAAAAGCTTTTTGCCATGATGGCGCCAAAGGCTATGGTGGTAGCTGCATAAATCACCGTCAGGATAAGCCGGTTATTGGTCAGCCGGAGCCTGGAGAGGGTAAAAAACAGAGGCGCCATCAGGATAAAGGAGGGGACCATCTGGGTAAAATACAAAACCAGAAGCAGCCCCCGGATCTTTTTACCTGTCCGCAGCCGGGAAAGGGCAAAACCCGCAAGGACGCTGATAAATAAGCCCCCTGCGGCAGCAGCGAGGGATATCCACAGGGAATTGGCAAAATAGGTCCCAAACCGGGAGAACCCCAGGAGCTTGGAGTACCCCGTGAGGCTTATTTTTGAAGGAAGGTACCGGAGGGGAAAGGTGTATATCTCCTGCACCGGCTTGATGGAAGTGATGAGGATCCAGAAAAGGGGAAGTACAGCAAAGGCAAGAAAAAGGGCCAGAGCGATAAAACGCAGGATAATCCCCACCGTCCCTTTGCATTTTTTAAGGCTCCCTTGGTTCATAGGGTTAATTCCTTTTGAGCAAAAATCCTAAGGTAAAAGAAAGCGAAGACAAAAAGGATGGTGATGATAATAAAACCTACCGCAGAACCTTGACCGTAATCATAACTCTTCTGGATCTTATTGATCATCTCAGTAGCAAGAATATTAGTGGCGTTGGCGGGACCTCCGCCAGTCATGCCGTAGATAATATCCGGAAAATTCATGATCCACATAAACCGGAGCAGCACCGTACTGGTAATGGTAGGTTGAATATACGGAATAGTTACCTGAAAAAGCTGGCGGGTTTTTCCGGCGCCGTCAATGTCTGCGGATTCGTAGAGTTCCCGGGGCACCGATTGGAGGGCCGCCAGAAGCATAATGGCAAAAAAAGGAATCCCATACCAGATATTGGCGATAATCACCGACATCATGGACAACCTGGGGTTGGAGAGAAAACCCAGGGGGATGGTAATGATCCCCAACCGCATTAAAAGGTCGTTGATAATTCCGAACTGGCCGTTATAGAGCCAGGACCAAACCAGGCCGATGGCAAACCCTGAAAGGGCCCAGGTGTAGAACACAAACCCCGTGTATATTCCCCGCCCCTTAAAGGGTTTCCGCAGCAACAAAGCCAAGGCAAAACCCAATAGAAATTGCCCCACAAGGGACACCACCACCCAGGTTAGGGTATTAAGAAGAATTTGAAGGAATTTGATATTGGGATTGGTAATAATGGCGACAAAGTTATCCAATCCGTTAAACCGGGTTTTTGAAAGATCCAATACACTATACCGCATAAAGGCGGTAAGGATCCCCCGAACCACCGGAAAATAAATAAAAAGCGCCAAAACGACCATGGCGGGCAGGAACATCCAAATGTAGGATCGCCTCCCTGCCTTACCCGGTAAGGCCATGCAACCTCCCTTCATGGGGAACAAATACACCGAACCCTGAGTCCGTAGATACCCGGAAAGCAGCCGCCTTTCCGGGTATTCCCATAATTTTAGGGCTTACCCGCTTTTTTCATGGCCGGTTTCAAAACCCGCCGGAGGTTTGAACCCGGCATCTTTAAGCCCTCCATCGCCTTACGGTTAAAAACAATGAGAGCCCGCAGCCTTACTTCCAGTAGTCCGACCAGGCTTTAACCGTCTGGGCGGGAGTGGTCTGTCCCAACAGGGCGGACTGATAGAACTGCTCGTAGATCTGGGCCCACCCGGGATACTTTTCCGATGTATACGGATAACGGACCGTCACATACTTCCGGGGAGAATTCAAGATGATAGCCCAGGCCTGATAAACCCCGCTGCTGAAATAGGCGTCCCCCTCAAAAGTGGTGGAATGCACCGGCAACGCGCCATAGGCCTTACAGATCTTAGCGTTATTCTCAGGGCTTGATATAAAGGTAATGAAATCCCAAGCCGCTTCCTTGTTTTTTGAATAGGAAGGGATCCCCAGACTGGCAAAACCCGGTTCATAGTAGAAGACCCCCGCCCTGCCCACTGGCATGGGGGCTACCGTATACTGATCCCGGCTGAGATGTTCGTCAACCACCGGTACCGCATCAGGGTCCTGCATCAGATAGGGAGTGATACCGGACGCGAAGGAGGTGATCTGCTCATTGAAACCCCAGTTGACCCCGTCGGAGGGAACGGCGTTCTTGAACAGATCCACAAAACGGCCGAAACTGGCCGCATATTCGGGGTTGTCAAAAACACCGGCCCCGTCTTTCATTTTATAGAAACTGGCAGTGTCAATGTCCTTGATATCTGAAATGGTCAGGAGATCCGCCTGCCGGAAGGGATTGCCCCGGCCCCGGATGGTAAAACCGTATTGGTTCCGGGAGGGATTGGTAATCTGTTTACAATTGGCAAACAGTTCATCCAGGGTTTCCGGAATTTTGGTTATCCCCAGCTTGGCAAGGACATCGGTCCTGACAAAAAGGGCGGGGATATAAAAAAACTGGGGAATCATATAGGGCTTACCCCCGGCCGCGGCGGCCAGATCCTTGCCCGTGGGAAGGATGGTATTCCATCCGGCCCAGCTGTTAACATAGGGGGTAAGATCCTCAAGCTGGTTATTAAGGACATGCTGGGAGGCACGGATGTCCCGAACCTCCACAATATCCAGGGGTTCACCCGCTTCAAGGCTCATGATAAGGCGGCCGTCGGCCTGTTCATAGGGCGGAGAAATGAGGTCGATCTTAACATTAGGGTGCAGGGATTCGTATTCGGCGATAATCTCCCTAATAACTTCGGTCCTGGTGGGACTGGTCATGACCTCCATAAAGTTGAGGGTAACCCTGCCGGAAGAATCCGCCTGACCGCCCCGGGCAAATCCCATGCTCAGGATCGTGCTGAAAACCAGAAAAGATAACAATGTCTTTTTCATCTTGATTTA
>JAITJI010000086.1 GCA_031279015.1 Spirochaetaceae bacterium | reverse complement strand
GGCGGGGAGGTTCATTAAAACTATACATTATCTCCCTTTTTAAGGTATATTAATCTTATGGAAGATAGAGCAGAGCAGAAAACCCGGGATTCTGTCGAGGAGATCCGGACCATGCTCCGGGAAACGGACCGCCAACTACAGGAAACGGACCGGAAGATCGGCAAGTTGGGTAACCGGGTTGGTGATTTGGTGGAACCTCTGGTTGTTTCTAAACGCAGATAAACATGAGGACAAGCGGCAGTTGGCGGGAGCTGTGGCGGGGGCGATTATCGCCGAAGGAGTTAAACCTTTTGCCTTTAAGAATGGTTTTTATGTAATTGAACAAGCGGGGGATACGGTAAAGATAGCTATTCCCGAGGGTTTTATCCCCAGGAAGTGGTAAGGAAGCCGCACAGAAATGACCATGATCGAATGGCATGTTATTTCTTTGTTGTGTTAAACTAGAGGTTGCAGCAATTATGGTGTTTTATTCTTGTTGGATCATGTTTTCTTGCCATGAAAAAACAGATAAAAAGAAAAATAATCCAAAGAGAACTTTCAGGGAGGGAAAGGTCTGTTTTTTTGGGAGCTTCCTGTTTTATCTGGGGCTTTCAGTGTCAATTTTCGGGCAAAATATTCCTGACCGGGATGGTCTCCCGAATCGTTGGGATCGGGAAGGGCTCCTGTCCGTAGCCTTGCAGGGGAATAACGCCTATTTGCTGGCGGCAAGCCGGAGCCGGGAAGCCCAGGCTTTACTTTCCACCGCCAAGGCGGCACGCTTGCCGGTGGTCCGGTTCAGTTCCAATTTCAGTTACCTCACCAATCCCCCAAGCCTGACGATTAAAACCGGTTCCCTCTACCCCGGAAGTAATGTCTCTGTGCCGATCCCCGGATTGTCCGTTGTGCCCGAGTTTCCCTTCCCGGCCCTTCCCGATAGAGACACTACCTTTAATTTAAGTCAGAATACCCACTACGAATTTGGTCTTTCCCTGGAGCAGCCGGTTTTTACCTGGGGGCGAATTCATAACTCCGTCAGGGCGGCAGATCTGGGGAACCAGGCCTCAGCGCTGCAAATGGAACAGGAAAGAAAAAATATCAGAACTGTTCTGGATTCCCATCTTTTTACCCTGGTTTTTTTAACAAGAATCCGGGAACTGCTGACGGAACAGCGCCGTAGCGCCGAACGGCTCATCACCATCTCTGAAGAAAGCTATGCCAATGGATTCCTCCTCCGGTCAGACCTCCTCTCGGCGCGACTTTTATCCGCAGAGGTACAGATGGGGGACTACAGCGTTACCGAAACCTGGGATAACAGTTTTTTGGCGATTAAAACCATAACTGGCATTGAGGATCTCAGGCCGTCTCAGGTCCTGCTTCCCTCAATACCTTTACGGGGAGAAGGATTAAATCCGCAGAGCCTCACCTATTCCACAAATGACAAGGATCGGTTGTTTTCTCAAATTCTCGCAGAAAACAGGAATCTGAAGCTCCTTTCCCTGCAAACCCGGGCTACAGAACGAACCGTTGCGGCTGCCAAAGGTCAATACTATGGCAAACCTGAGCTGGGATTGTTCCTCCAGTTGGCCTACTCGGGTCCTGCTTTTCCCTTTGTTCAAAAGGGTTGGCGGGACGATAATAACCTTAACTTTACCGCTACTCTGGGGATCCGGACTCTCCTGTTTGACGGCGGCGGTCTTTACCGGACTATCCGCCGGCAGGAAGAGACCCTGACCCAGGCCCGGTTGGAAGAGGAGAAGGGCCGGCGGGACCTTGCCGAGTATCTGGAAAAGACCCTGCGTCAGTTGGAGGTATCCCGGTACCGGCAGGAGTACCTGGCTCTGAAAATTGAGGCGGCAGCGGCTCAAAAGAATCAGGCGGAAACTGCCTGGAAAAACGGCTACGGAGAGGAACGGGAATACCTTGCCCGGGAACTTTCCTGGTACCAGGAACGGATCGCCCTGCTTCAGGAGGAGCTTAGCGCCCTGCTCTCAGCGCTACAATTGGAGAATGTGCTGGGGCAATAGAACTGCTGGTTATGAAGAAGGAATAATATGAATATCCCGCTGGGGGAAGGGAATGGTCAAACCTGCCGCCTCAATCTTTTTCTTAATATTCTGCATTTGGTTCCAATACACATCCCAGTATACGGCATTTGAGGTCCAGGCGCGGATCATCACATTCACCCCGCTGTCCCCCAGAGACTGAACCATGACCTGGGGTATGGGCTCTTTCAGAAACCGGTCCTCCGTGGCAATGATCTCCCGGAGAACCCCCAATGCCGTGTCAACGGAATCGGAATAGGCGATGCTCACCGTAAGATCCATTCGCCGTTTCCCGTTGCGGGTATAGTTCTTCAGGGGCGATCCCCAGATGCTTGAATTGGGTGCGGAGATATAGATCCCATCACCCGTTTCGAGGATTGTGGTAAAGAGGCCAATCTCCTTGACGCTCCCCTGGATAGAACCGAATTCTATCCAATCCCCCCGCTGATAGGTCCGTTGTACAAGGAGAACTATCCCCGCGGCAATATTGCTCAGAGTATCCTTCAGGGCAAGCCCTATTGCTACACCTGCGGCCCCTAAAACTGCGATAAGGCTGTTGGTGTTAACATCAAAGGTATCAAGGATCATGATAACACAAATGATGATGATGGCATAGGTAACCACAACGCTCAACAGGGAGACCAGGGTTTTATCGATTTGAAAGGGACCGGTTTCAGCCCTGCGGATTAGTTTTTTTAACACCCAAACCAGGATCTTACCGCCGGCAATAATCAGAAGGGAAATTATCCCCTTTCGGAAGAAGGACAAAATATCCCCTCCAAAAACATCCCGCAGACCCAGTAGTTTCTCAAACATATACGCCATACACCTGTCAGAAGCCGCCTAAACTTCTCTTATTTATCTTTATTTTAATTATAACGATATCATAGGGTTGAAAAAAATACTATCTCACGGACAACCGGATACGCCTCTTTTCCCCTGCATCTTCGCCCAGGTATCCCGAAGCCCCACGGTTTTGTTAAAAACCGGTTTGATCCCGGCTTTACTACCGGTCCCGGCGTCCGCTTTCCCCGTATTTTCAGCGGAATCCAGGTCCCGCACAAAGTAGCCCAGCCGTTCAAACTGAAAGCGATCCCCCGGCGCCGCTGCGGCAAGGCAGGGTTCCCCGTAGGCCCTGGAAACCACCTCCAAGGAGCGGGGATTCAGGTTATCGATAAAAGAGGCGGGAGACCCGTCGGGCCGTACTGCGGGGACATCCATAGGCCGTTCTGCTGAAAAGAGGTAATCGTAAATCCGCACCTCGATGGGGATGGCGTGGGCGGCGGAAAGCCAGTGAATGGTCCCTTTTACCTTGCGATTATCCGGGGCGTTACCCCCCCTGGTGTCCGGGTCATAGGTACAACGGACCGCTGTTATTTCCCCGGCGGCGTTTTTGTCAAAGCCTGTACAGGTAACAATATAGCCGTACCGGAGCCGCACCAGGTTGCCGGGGAAAAGCCGGTAGTACTTAGGCGGCGGCGCCTCCTCAAAATCGTCCCTTTCGATCCAAAGCTCTCCGGAAAAATGCACCTTCCGGGTCCCGGCGGCGGGATCTTCGGGATTGTTAACCGCCTCAAGCTCTTCTACCCTGCCTTTTTCCCAGTTTTCGATGATAAGCCTGAGGGGTTTCAGTACCGCCATGACCCGGGAGGAACGTTTATTCAGATCTTCCCGGAGGCAATACTCCAGGAAAGCGATATCCACCATGCTGTCGGTTTTGGCGATTCCCACTTGGGAGATAAAGCTCCGGATGGCTTCCGGGGTGTAACCACGGCGGCGGAGCCCTGCAATGGTGGGCATCCGGGGATCGTCCCATCCGGAAACGTACTTCTCCTGGACCAGCCGGAGGAGCCAGCGCTTGCTCATCACCGTGTGGGTCATGTTGAGCCGGGCAAATTCGATCTGCCGGCTGGGAAACACCTCTGCTTCCCGGATAAACCAGTCGTAGAGGGGCCGGTGGATCTCGTATTCCATGGAGCAGAGGGAATGGGTTATCCCTTCCCTGGCATCCGAGAGGGGGTGCTGAAAGTCATACATGGGGTAGATACACCAGGAATTTCCGGTACGGTAATGGGTTTCCCGGCGGATACGGTACATCACCGGATCCCGCATGAGCAAATTGGGGGAGGCCATGTCGATTTTGGCCCGCAGGGTTTTTGCCCCATCGGCAAATTCCCCCGCCCGCATCCGGGCAAACAGGTCCAGGTTTTCTTCCACCGGCCGGTCCCGGTAGGGGCTATTCCTGCCCGGGGGGGTTTCGGTAATGTTGTTTTTATCCGCCACCGCAGTTCCCCGGTATTCGCTGATCTCCTCCTCGGAAAGATCATCCACGTAGGCATGACCCTTTTTGATGATCTTTACCGCCAGCTCGTAGAGATACTCGTAATAGTCCGAGGCGTAGTATTCCCGGTCTGCCCAGTCATAACCCATCCATTTGACATCCCGCTTGATGGCCTCCACATAGGAAATATCCTCTTTTTCCGGGTTGGTATCATCAAAACGGAGATTACACTTACCCCCGAATTTTTCCGCCATGGAAAAATCCACATAAAAGGCCTTGCAGTGACCGATATGCAGCCAGCCGTTGGGTTCCGGGGGAAACCGGGTATGAACATGATCAAACCTGCCGCTTTTCAGGTCTTCTTTGATAAATTCACTGATAAAATCCGACCCGCCGCCGGCAGCCCCGCCGGTGGCATCGATATTATCAACCGCATTACCTATATCGTCCTCTATTCTTTCCATGACATGAACCTTTGTATGCTCTGGGGATTAAAAATTAGTAAGATAGCATAAGCCGATTAGGAGAACGGCCCTGAGGCTTTCCGCATCCGCTGGTTTTGCAAGACAGTTTAACTGACCGCCATACCACCAGAAGAGACCCATCTGCATATCAATGCGCATGGTATATTCGGTAAAATCTTCCTTGCGGCTTTGAGCGCCGAAAAAAAGATAGGCCAGTTCTTCCAGTATGACGCCGAATTCCTTCAGGGCCTTTTGATAATCCCCCCGTTCAATATTCGCAATAAAGCCCGGGACTCTGTCCTGCAACTTTTCCTTATGACCCTCATCAGCCTTTTCCACCCAGGTTTTCTGAATTAAAAGATCCAGATTGTTCCGAAAATGCTCCAAAAAAACCCGCAAATCCCCTTTTGATTTTTTGGCATTGAGAAGGGTTCTATAATCGGCGCCAATACCCAAAACATCAGCAAAAGCCAAGGCGTTTTCCGGTTTGGGCCCCCGGCCTTCCGGAAGCCCCCCCGGAGGGAACAACTCTTCAGCAATTTTCCGGTACTCCTCCGGGATGGCCTTATTTACACAGGGAGGACAACTATACATAAGCTAACCATGCTAAGAAAAAACAAATATGTCAAGTCAGGAACCACAGGGGGCCCACAGAGGTGTCAGACCCCGTGATTAGTCCTGCCTTTTGTATAAATACACGTCATGTTCGTGATACAGGAGATACCCAAAATTTGCATGCCGCAATGTCTCGCCGTAATAGCCAGCGGCATTAACCCCGATTGGCTTCACTTTTTAGATGTTACCCCCTGCTAAGCCTTTACATCCTCCCCGGCCCCGGCCTTTTCTTTGGGGATAACGATGTTGAGGATAATCGCCGTGATTGCCGCGGGGACTATGCCGGAACCGCCGAAGATTAGGGTGACGGCGCCGGGCAGATACTTGAGCGCGGCGCTGTTGGCGCCCAGGCCGTAGCCCAGACCCAGTGAAACGGAAATGATAGTAACGATGCGCGGGGTTATCGGTTCTTTGGTGATAAGTTGGAC
>JAITJI010000051.1 GCA_031279015.1 Spirochaetaceae bacterium | reverse complement strand
GGCGTTGCCGGGGCAGGTGCGGGAGTTGCAGACCTTGCCGGGGGAGCGGCCTGCGGGGTTGCGGGTTCAGGAGCCGTAGCACGGGGCGTTGCCGGGGCGGGTGCGGGAACCGTTGCAGGCGCCGGGGACGGCCGGGCGGGGGCAGCCGTGGCGGTCTCGGTCCGTTGCGAAGGCAGGGGTTCCCGGCCCGGGGAAGGACCGCTTCTCCCTGCCAGGGGGACCCGTACCAGATAGAGATCCGCCCCGGCCTTCCGCAGCCGGACGGCAGTTTCGGCAACATGGGCATCCACGGTATCCGGAGAAATACCGGCGCCTCCAGAAGCGGCTCCCGGCCGCATACTCTCATCCCCGTCGGTGATGATCACGATCTTTTTAGGCCGGTTTTCCGGTAAAAACGATATATACCGTTCCGCATAATTCAGGGCGCCGGCGATATCCGAATAGGGTTCTACCGGATACATCAGGAAAAGCCTGCCGATAACGGTTTCCAAATCCCCTCTGCCTTCCACACGGCGGACAATCTCAATCCCGGGGGTTTCCGAAAAGGAAATAATATGAAAGGTATCGCCGAAACGGAGAAATTCCCGGAGAAATGGCCCGGAAAGATAGTCCCTTACTTCTCCGTAGGAACTGCTCATACTGGCGGATACATCTAAAAGCAGGACGAGATCGACGGGTCCTGTTTGAGCGGCAGAAGAGAAGAGAACCCTCAGAAAAAGCATGGAGATTAAAAAAAACTTTTTCATAGATTCCTACTTTCCTTATACTATTATTATACCGGAAGCCGGCTTTTTTTTCAAAAGATCACCGGAGCAATCTGTTCAACCGTATAGGAAATTTTCTCATCGTTGATGGAAAAATCAAATTTTTCACCAACTTTCTTGTTGAGAAGCGTACCGCCAAAGGGTGAAAGATAGGAGATGATCCGGTTTTCCGGGTCCGATTCCCAGGGACCCAGGATCGTATACTCCTCTTTTTTTTCTTTGGAGTCGTTACTCAGAACCACCTTTGTACCAAAGGACACCCGGTTGGCATTGATGGTACCGGGATCGAACAACTGGGCCCGTTCAATTTCATCCTTCAGCTTTGCAACCATGGAATTGAGTATCTCCTGTTTCTCCTTGGCGGCCTTGTACTCCGCATTCTCCCTGAGGTCGCCCAGTGACAGAGCAAAGGCGATTTCCCTGGAATTTGCCGGCACCTCCACCTCCATGATATGGGTAAGCTGCCGCTGCTTTTCTTCGTACATGACGGCGGTAACCATGAGACCCCGGGTAATAACTGTTTTTTCCGTATCCCCAAAAAACTTAAAGTCCGGATGTTTATCCTGAATCCTGCTCCGGAGCTTTATCTTATCGGCAGGATCCAGATCCTTTACATCCTCAATAAAGGTGAAGATCCGCAGAATCGTGTCCGAATCGGCGGTTTCAACAAAGGAGTTCAGAAGCCCTTCCTTAAAGAGGATGTTATACACCTGTTTGTTTATCTTCCGGTTTTCCGCAGTATCCCGATGGTTTTCAATTTCCCGGTAACTGATATCAAGAATGTAAATCAGGGTGATAAGCTGCTTTTCAAAGGAAATACCCGTCTTCTCAAACCAGGGTGTTTTATTGAGATTCCGGTAAATCCATAACACGGCTTCCCTGTTTTCCCGGTAATTTTCAAAACAATTGATCGCCATGGCGACCAGTTTGTCCTCATAACCTTCCTTTTCAAGATTGTTGATGATGGAAGGGGCCAGGGCATAGGGAAAGAGTTTGATAAAAATCTCCGGCCAGGAGGGGACAAAGAGTTTGATATGATGGAGAAATTCCTCCTTTAATTTATTGTCCTTCAAATTGAAAAAGAGGGTCGGCACATCGCTTATCCCCTCAAAGATCTGCAGGAAGTTGAGCTGCAGGGATGAGCCAAGCTGGGGATAGCGGCCCGCCAGGTCCTTTACCAGGAGGTAGGAGGCCACTACCTGTTCGGTAACCTGGTTCAGGGAGCGGAGATACCCGGCAAAATAGGCGAACATTTCGGTAAAATACTCCGAATCCAGTTCCGGGTCCTTTTGGGCGGTAAAATTTCTGATGGTCTGAACCCGGTCAAAAAAGTTTCGTTCCGCCTTAAATTCATTGTAGAGCTTCTCCTCAATGCTGATAGGCCGTTCCCGGACGGTAAAGAGATCGATGTTTTCGGGACTAACCCCAAAGGAGGGATCTCCCTTCAATATCTCCCGGGCCTTGCTGCTCCAGGCGATCCATTCGCCGGCGGACAAAATTGAAGGCGACATCTCCGTCTTTATCCGTTTGATATCGCAGGAATTTCCAAAACTCTTGATAACCGTCTTCAGGGCCAAAATGGGCTCGCTTTTGACCCATTCATGGAGTTTTTCCTTTTTCCAGGTTGCCTTCAGAACCCAGATGTGATTCTTCGACAGGGTTTGCAGGGCGTCCACCGCCATCTTAAGGGACATGGAATGACCCCGTTTTTTTGCAAAGTCGATAAGGATATCATCCCCCTGGACACTGGCAATACGCCCAACCCCCCAGGTCCGGTGGTACACATAGTTTCCCTTGTCAAAGGCAATATGCTTTTCAAAGTCCTGAATGGCCTCATGGACGTTACGCCAGTTCTGGGAGATGTTGGATATCCGGATATACTCTTCCAGTTGGCTGTGGTCGGCATATTTTTCCCGAAAACACTCGGTGATCTCCCTGCGGGAATGGGAATCCCGCTGATCATACTGGAGAATGATCTTGAGAATAATGATGGCGGTGTTGATATCCTTCCGTTTTTTACAGGAAGCATACACATCCTGCAGGAGGAGCACCGCCTTTTCTTCACTGATGTTTTTGGCTATTTTCTTTTGTACATGGAGGAAAAAGTCGATGTCCATGGGGCAGTAATCCAGGAGTTTTGCCCAGATCTCCCGGACATTGGTAAAAAGCTGTTTGTTTATATACCGGTGCAGGGCCTTCTTGTAATAATCCACCGCTGCATCAATATTGGGGATCCGTTCGTAATGTTCCGCCAGAGCCTTGGCCAGATCCGCCTCTTCAAAATCAACCTTGACAAGCCGTTCCCAGATACCGAAGATCGCATCTTCCTCGTTCTCATTCTTGTAACATTCCGCCAGGGTCCGGAGGGCGAATTTGGATTCGCCGTAATCCAGAATCCGCTCACAGAGATACTTCACGATGGCCCATTTATGGTTATCCACAAAGATGCTGACCAGGTTGATCAGGGCGGAATCATCGATTATCTGCCGGGACAGGGCTACCATCCCCGAAAGGTAGAGGGCAATGATACTGTTTTTCGTATGTCCCAGATGTTCATCGCAGGTTTTCTTCAGTTCATCATAGACCCGCTCTTCCCGGGCGTCTTTCAGGAGATCATCTAACTCCTTAAACTGGGCGGTAGAATAATTGCTGAGGGTGGCCCGGGTCCATTTTTCCTCGTTCAGCATATCCTGTACATTCTTAAGGAGAGCTTCAGACATCTCGTAACTCCTTGCCCCATGGGCGTGTATAGGGGACCTTTAATGTTGGTTTAACCAGAAAGGACCTCATCGTATATACCGGTCATATATGGCCGGATCAATAATTTTAATCTTCATCATGGTTTCTTCGATCAATCCCGGATCCTCCCTGACGTTTTCGTAGTGATCGATAAGCCAGAAGTAGCGATTGATAAGACGGGGTATGAGCAGGGGCATGGTATCCGGCCGGCTGCGGATTTCATTCTCCAGGGAAAAGATCGACTGCTTCAGGCGGCCCAGTTCAACCGGTTTTAATTCCCGTTTAACCGAAAAAACCCCAAAGAGACACCCATAGATGGGGATCCACTCCGGCAGTTCCGGACCGGAATACCCCAATCCGGCAACCCGATCCCGAAGCCGGTTGATCAATTCGGATTCCATGGCCCTGAGATCTATCTTTTGGGGATCAACAAAGAAAGCCTCCCGGAAAAGGGCCTTGGCCGCCCGGGGTTCATCCAGCAGGGCATTGACATCCGCCAATTCCGAAAGGGTTTCCCCGTCATCCCGCTTAAAACGGACCGCCTGTTCCAGGTACTTGAGCGCCTGATCGTAACTGCCAACCCCCTTGTAACACCGGCCTACCTGCAGGAGAAGGAGGGGATCGTGCTGATTAATCCCCTCTCCCAGCAGGTTCTGAAAACACTGCAACGCGGTAGAATACACAAAACGCCGTATGGCATACTGGCAGCTCTCATACCCATCCCCGTTCCGGTCTAAAAAACTGTAGTATGATTTCCACTGGGACAGAAGAAATTCCCCCTTGTCATAGGCTTCTGGCAGGCCTTCAAGCCGCTTGATCCGATCCAGCCAGAAATGCACACATTTAAGCGCATATATCACTTCAGGATGTTCAAAATCTATCTTGAGCGCTTCTTCGAGAGCCCAGAGAGCCGTAGCGGCATCAGCGGCTTTCAGGTTGTCATAGGCTTTCTGAATGAGCCCCGGCACCGTTACTTCTGTATCCATACTTGAATAGTTCTTGACATCTAACCTAGTTTTAAACCCTTTGTGCGGACCCGGGGTCCACAGATCCCTGATTTGCAGACCATAATCCGATAAAACAGACTTCCGGCTGAAAAAAAATGTCTTGATGTATTATACCATTTTTATGGTTCTTTACAAGGGGTGTCGGGAAGCTTATGATCAAGGTATGAAGGTGGTTTTTCCCGTATCACCGGTCTGTGTCGCTCCTTCGGTTTTGTCTGCGGATTTTGCCGATCTGGGCGCCGCAGTCACGGAAATTAATGCCGCAGGAGCCGAATGGGTCCATCTGGATGTAATGGACGGCAAATTTGTCCCCAATCTCACCTTTGGCCCCAAGATGGTGGCGGATCTCCGGGCCCATTCCTCCGCGGTTTTTGACGTTCATCTGATGGTTACCGAGCCGGAAAAACTGATCCCCGCCTTTGCCGCTGCCGGGGCGGATTATATCACCTTTCACCAGGAAGCGGCGGTTCATTCCCACCGGCTCCTCCTGTCCATCCGGGAGATGGGAAAGAAGGGGGGGATCAGCATCGTTCCTGCCACCCCGGTCGGCCTCATTGAGCCCCTGCTTCCCTTTGTCGATCTGGTTCTGGTTATGATGGTTAACCCCGGATTCGGCGGACAGGCCATCATCCCCCAGTGTTTTGAAAAGGTTAGGGCCCTCAAGGCCCTCAGGGAGGAGGGGAGGGGACAGTTCCTTATCTCCGTGGATGGGGGGATCGATCAGAACAGCGCCCGGACCGCCCGGGAGGCCGGGGCGGATGTTCTGGTAACGGGTTCCGCCTTTTTTGGCGCCCCGGATAAGCCGTTGTTGGTAAGCCGGCTTAAGGGCCTGGAGGCGGAGACATGAATCTGCTAATATTTCATGTTTTTTTGCCGAAAAAACCGATAGAGGGGTATTGTAGATGAATAAGAACTCCGGAGTGGGAAAAAAAAGAAGGTTTTTTTTGTTTTTTTTGAGTGTATTAATGGTGGCCAATGGGGTTCCTCTGATTGCACAAAACCAAACCTTTGTTTCCAATCTCGAGCGGGGGGTAGATCTGTACGGGGCAGGCCGGTGGGGTGAGGCGATCCGGGAACTGCGCCGGGTTCAGGTGGAAGCGGCAAATATCGGCCAGCGGGCGGAAGCCCTGTATTGGATAATTCTGGCGGAACTGGGGGCAGGTGAATACCAGACCGCTCTGAGGGATATGGATGAACTTGAAAGGCTGGTCCCGGGGAATCCCCGGTATGCGGATATTCCCTACTACCGGGGCAGGGCAAATTACTATATTGGAAATTACGATGAGGCTCTGGTTATCTTCTCCGAGTATGCCGACCATATCATCTCGGATACTCCGGGGGAGGGAGCCCGTAAACCAACGGCCCTCTATTGGATAGGGGAGTGTCTCTACTCCCTGGGGCAGTTGGAAGATGCGGATGATATATTCCTCCTTGTGATGGAACAGTACCCCCAGAGTACAAAATATGAAGCCGCTTCCTACCGCCGGATCCTGATGAATCAGAAAAAAATCGAGGCCGAATTGCTTGCCATGCTGAAGTGGAGCCATGAGGAGTCCCTTAAAACTATAGAAGAGTATCAGCGCCGGGAACGATCCTACGATCAGGCGATCATAGCCTATCAGAAACGGATTGCCGATATGTTGCGTGACGGCAGGCTTGCGGAGCTTGAAGCCTCCAATGCCGAATACCGGCGTCTTCTGACGGAGGCTGAGAACCGGATCGCCGCCCTTGAAGCGGGGGCCGGCCTTTCAGACTCTCCTTCCACGGTCCCTTCCCAGGGGGCTGCGGATACCCAAAGCCGGGTCAGAGCTCTCCGGGGGGAGGCGCAAAGCGCACGGAATGAGCTTATGCAGAATCAGAATCTCCGTGAGGAACGCCCATGAAGATCCCGCGTCTTGCTCTGCGGTTTTGGGCAGGTATGTTCGCATTGGTCCTGACCGGTATTGTCCATGGGGCTGAGTATACCGAGGGCGCTATGCGGCTGGTATTACAGGAGGGTACCGGCCGTTTTTCCCTTTACTACCGAAGCAATGCCCCCGGGGCTTCCTATGAGCCCCTCTTTATGGATCAGGATCCCCGAACCAGCTTCCTTGCGATTCTGTTAAACAACCGGGTCTACCGGATGGGGGAAGCCTCTGCCTTCAGAATACGCCTGGGGGGTAGTTCTGCCCGTCCGTCCTTCATCTTTGAATCTCCCTTCCTCATGGTTACCCAGGAGTATTCCTTCATCAAGACTCCGGGATCGGCGGTAAGCAACGGAATACGGCTGGATATCCGGGCGGTTAACCTTGGCAAGGATTCCGTACAGGTGGGGTTTCGTCTGCTTCTGGACACCAATCTTGGTGAGGGTGGGGGAGGCCCTCCCTTTGCTACGGAACAGCGATCCCTTGCTGCGGAAACGGTGATAGAAAGCCGAAGCAGTGAACAGCGGTGGATCTCCCGGAACAACCGGATTGGATTGATGGGGAGTCTTGTCCTGGGGGATGAAAAAAGGCCGGATCTGGTCCATTTTGCCAATTGGAAACGGCTCAATGAGGTTTCATGGAAGCTAACCCATGTGCCGGAACGGAATTTCAATTATCTACCCTATTCGATAGGAGATTCGGCGGTGTGCTATTACTTTGATCCCCTGCCCCTGGCCGGCGGGGCATCCCGTACCGTGTCCATCCTCCTTTCCGCAGAGGATAGCCGGGGTTTTGGGGCAGCCCTTCCTGTGGAGCCGGTGTTTGTCCCGCCGGTAACTCCGCAAAGTACCCCTTCCGGATCAACCCGGGACCCGGTCCGGGACCGGGATATGGCGATTTTGCAGGATATGATCTCCCGGCTTGACGCCTATATGGATGGAAGGCTTTTCCTGAGTGATGAGGAACTCGCCACCATGGAATTGATAATTGCCGGTATAAAATCCCGGTACGGCTTACCCTGAGCGTACCCCCATGAAGCTTGACCCAATCTTGACCCGGGCGGTTCGTCTGCTCAGGAGGGGAAAACACGGAGAGGTTGTCCAAATCTTGCAGCCGGAGATAGTCCGCTACCATGATCATTTCCGGTACTATTATATCCTTGCCTTTGCATGTCTCCGCTTGAAGGACTTTCGGGGGGCCTACGACTACTACTCCCGGGCCCGGAGCATCAAAATGAGGGAGCCCGGGGTATTACTGGGCCTTGCGGCTCTCTACCTCCGCCGGGGGGACACGGACCGGGCCATCGATCTGTACCTTGAGGTACAGGAAATTGAGCCCCGGAATCCTGTAGCCGGAAAGGCGCTGAAGATAATCCGCAGATACAGCGGCTCCGACAAGCTCTTTACCTGGATTGAAACGGGTAACCTGCCAAAGCTCTATCCGCCCCTGCCCCGGGAACCCTTTTCTCCCCGCCGGCTGAGCATTCCGGCGCTTCTGACCCTGGTCCTTCTGGGTGGGGCTGCGGGCATCCTCTATGCCGCAGGCCTGATCCCCCGGATCCCGCAGGCCGGCATACGGGAGGGTCTTCAGGATACCGTTCTGGAACGGGAGGATCGGGAGACCCCGGTGGAGACCGGGGGTAGTTACCGTTATATCCTTACCAGGAATCAGGTGCTGGAGAGCTATGCTGAAGCCCGCAGTCTCTTTACGGAACGCCGGGACGAAGCGGCAAAGGTGGCCCTTAACCGTATCATAGAGTCCAACGCCTCGGAGCCGATAAAGAACAAAGCCCGGCTGCTCCTCTCTTATACGGAGGTTCCCGGTTTTGATACTCTGAAGGACCGTTTCAAGTATGCCGACGTTATCCGGGAACCGGCCCTCTACCGGGACTGTTACGTGATCTGGCGGGGCATGGCCTCCAATCTCAAAGAATCCGAAAACAGCTCCTCCTTTGACTTTCTTGTCGGCTATGATACCCGGAGCATTCTTGAGGGCATTGTACCGGTAGATTTTGATTTTCCCGTGGCTGTTAACCCCGAGCGGCCCCTGGAAGTGCTGGGATACATCGTCCCCGTGGCGGTCTCCGGCGGAGAGGATGTCAGGATCCGGGGAACTGCTCTTCACCAGTCGGGGCTTCAGGAACCGGAGCCTCCTGGAACGCGTTAAAGAGGTTGGGTGAATTCAGATAGATGGCGGCGTCAAAGGTCCGTAGCAGCTTGTTCATGGAACTCTTGGTAACCATGGTCCTGATTATCTTTGCCGAAAGCTCCGCCGAAGGAACGACTTCCAGACGAATGTTCTCCCCCAGGGCTGAGGAGGGATGAAACACCGTGTCGGTAACGATGAGGCGATGCAAGAGGCCTTCCCGGGAGAGCAGGTTGAGCCGTTCCGCAGCGGGAGGGGAGAAGACGGCATGAACGGCGATGATATTAACCTCCGCCGGTTTATGGAGGGCCAGGGCCCGGAGCAGGCTTTCTACGGAACCTGCGGTATCCACCATATCGTCCACAATCCACAGTACCTTCCCCTCAATCGGCTCCGCTGAAAGGATGTTGATGGAATCAATGGTATTGGCCTTGGAGTAATCCCGCTGTTTGTGGGCTACCACCAGGGGGGCCCCAAAGGAATTGGCAAAGTCCCGGGCCAGTTTTTCTCCTCCGGCGTCTACGGAACAGAAGGCCCAATGGGGCCTGACTACCTGTTCCAGGGTGGTCAGGGACTGGATATAGGCGTCGCAGAGGTATCTTTTGAGCAGGGTCAGGGCAGGTACATCGTCAATTGCGCTGATCGTGGGATCCAGCATGGATTTGGACTTATCCGAATGGAGCTGATAGGTAACGATATGGGTAGCCCCCAGGCTGGTAAGGATCTTGAGATGCACCCAGAGACCAACGGAGCTCCGCCGGGCTGTCCGGTCTGAGCGGGAACAGGAGACAAAGGGTTCAAAGATGATGATCTCCCCCGCCTGGGAACGCTTCAGGGCGTCCACCGTATGGTACAACTCGATCTTTGCCTCTTCCACGCTGATGCCCGCCTCGTTTCTGGCGCAGCTGGTGAAGAGCACCACATCTTTACCCCGGATGGACGCGTTAACCACCGCTTCCATTTCTCCATCGGCAAAACGATCGGTATCCAGGATCTTAACGCCGTTTATGGCATCCGAAAGGGGAGAAAAACTGGGAAACTTTACCAGATACTCTACCACCCGGGAAGCATAGCTCCGCACGGATCGGGTTGCGGTTATGACAAATTCCTTATGCATTTTTAGCCCTGCTTATTCTATCGTACTACGTCTACTATATCATGATTCTTTTCAAATAGCGAGACTTTTCATTCAATCTGCCGTTCCAAAGCTTCAGTTTTGGAATGGCCTCTGGCTTTTTTTTTATTTATAGATCAATGTATTATACATATTGGCGCCGTATATAAGCGGAGGAATAAATCGTGGCAAAAATAAACGAGACGGAAAAAGTCAGGGGTAATCCCCTGGCTTCAGTGGAAGAAAAAGAGAAGGCCCTGGAGGCGGCCCGGCACCAGATTGAAAAGCAGTTTGGGGCCGGTTCGCTTATGAAATTGGGAGCCCATATCAATGCGGCGGGAATCGAAACGATTCCCTCAGGATCCATCCTGCTGGATGAGGCCCTTGGCATAGGCGGTTATCCCCGGGGGCGGATCATAGAGATATACGGGCCTGAATCTTCGGGAAAAACCACGCTGGCGCTTCACGCAATTGCTGAAGCCCAGAAACAGGGGGGCATTGCCGCCTTTGTGGATGCGGAACATGCCCTGGACCCGGTTTACGCAAAAAATCTGGGGGTCAATATCGATGATCTGTGGATTTCCCAGCCCGACACGGGGGAACAGGCCCTGGAAATAGCGGAAAGCCTGGTCCGTTCCGGTGCAGTGGACGTTATCGTGGTGGATTCTGTGGCGGCCTTGACGCCCCAGGCGGAAATTGAGGGGGATATGGGGGATGCCCATGTGGGGCTTCAGGCGCGACTTATGAGTCAGGCCCTGCGGAAGCTGACCGCTACCATCGGTAAATCCCGGACCATCCTCATCTTTATCAACCAGACCCGGATGAAGATTGGGATTATGTACGGAAACCCGGAAACCACCACCGGTGGGAATGCCCTGAAATTCTACGCATCCCTGCGGCTTGAGGTCCGTAAAACCGAAACTATTGAAAAGGGAGATTCCGACGCTATCGGCAACCGGGTCCGGGTCAAGGTGGTAAAAAACAAGGTTGCCCCACCCTTCAGAAAGGTGGAACTGGATATTATCTTTGGAAAGGGGGTGTCCGCCATTGGCAGCATCCTTGACGCGGCAATAAAATATGAGATCATCGACAAGAAAGGGGCCTGGTATTCCTACGGCGAGGAGAGGATCGGCCAGGGCCGGGATAATGTAAAGGAGTATCTTGAACAGCGGCCGGAGCTGACCAGGGATATAGAGGCAAGAATCCGGAAGCTCATGCTCCCCGGCAGGAATATTTCCCCGGAAAAACCCGTCAGACCGGCGGAGGCTGTATCCGGAGCCGCTGCCATTCCCGTTTTCGCTGATGAAGCCGCTTCCACCGATTCGCTGGGACCGGTGGTTTCCCCTGAACCGGTGGTTTCCCCTGAACCGGCGGTTTCACCGGTACCGCCTGTAGACCTGAAGTCCGTACCGGTGAAGCCTGCGCCTGCTGCAGCCCCGGTTCAGGCCATTCCTCCGGCCCAGACCGTACCAAAGGCCCCGGCGTCACGGCCTGTTCCCGCAGCCCCCGCGCCCGCCCCCAGGCCCCGGGGGAGGCCCCCTTCAAACCCTGCCTTGAGGGGGGTGGCAAAACCGGTTCAGAATCCTGAGGAGGGCCTCTTCTAGGGAGGGCCGAAAATTCCGGAACCTCCGGGGGTTCCGGGGCCTTGAACACTTAGGCAGGAGGGGAGTATACTATCATATACATGGATACCCCGAATGCCGCCCATAGTTTCAGGGTAAAAGAATTTGAAGGTCCCCTGGATCTACTTCTTTTTTTAATAAAAAAAAACGAAGTTAATATTTATGATATTCCGATAGCCCAGATTACCGAGCAGTATCTGTCATACCTGAGTTATGCCACGGAACTTGACCTGGATGATCTGACGGAATTTTACTCCCTGGCGGCTACCCTGTTGTATATAAAGTCCCGGATGCTCGTCCCCCTTGAACCGGTTTCCGACGATGATCTGGAGGATCCCCGCCAGGAACTGGTGGAAAAACTGATAGAATATCAGAAATTCAAAAAGCTGTCTGAACTCATGGAGGAGAAGGAGCGGGAATCCGAATGGGTGATCGAACGGAAAAAGCTCGAACGGCCCCTGCCATTTGCGGATGAGGAATTATGGGAAGAACTGGATGTCTGGGACCTCCTGAAAGCCTTTACCAGGCTGATGGCCAATCTATCAAATGAGCGGATTATCGATCTCTACGAAGAGGTATCGGTCAACGAAAAGATAACCCTCCTTTCAGAACTTCTGGAAAACCGGGGGGAGTGTAATTTTACCGATCTGGTGGTCCGGGGCTCCGTCATGGATATCGTATGCGCCTTTTTGGCGGTACTGGAGGCGGTAAAAATCCGAATGATCACTATTTTTCAGAATCGAATGTTTGGGGACATTCTGCTCCGCCGGTTTCAAAATGGAACCCCGGAGAAGTCCCGGTAATGGAGTTTTCTTTGGAAAGAGAAATAGCCCTGGTTGAGGCAATTCTGTACCTGGAAGCGGACCCTCTGGATGAAGCCGCCATAGCCCGGATAGCAGGCCTCTCAAGGGATGTGGCGAGCGCAGCTCTGACGAAGCTTGGGGAACGGTATGCCCGGGAGGATTCGGGGCTTGAGTTGTCCCGAATAGGCGGCGGCATCCTGATCTCCCCAAAAAAGGAATACTGGGATAATCTCAAGGAACGGTACGGCAGGAAAAATGAAGTCAGACTGTCAAAGGCTGCCATGGAGACCCTTGCGATAATCGCCTATTCCCAGCCGGTTACCCGTGGTGAAATTGAGGGGATCCGGGGGGTTCAGGCGGATACCATGATCCGTCTCCTCCTGGAAAGGGGGCTTGTCCGGGAAACCGGAAAAAAGAATGCCCCGGGAAAACCGATTCAGTACGGGACCACCCGGGAATTCCTTAAATTCTTCCGCCTTGAAAGCATAGCGGATCTTCCCAAACTCAATGAAAGTGAGACAGACCGTTTTGAACTGGAAGGATAGCATGAACAGGGTTTCTACCGCCGATGCGGAAAAGGGGCTGCGGCTCCAGGTATACCTTGCCCATGGGGGGGTGGCGTCCCGGCGGGCCTCGGAAAAGCTCATTGTTGCGGGCAGGGTTGGGATAAACGGCCGGATCGTCACGGTTCTGGGAGAAAAGGTCCTTCCGGGGGATCGGGTAACGGTGGACGGAAAACCGGTACAGAGGGAAAACCGGCTCCGTTACCTCGTCCTCCACAAGCCGCCCCTCTTCATCTGCAGCGCCTCAGATCCCCAGGGGAGGCCTCTGGCAAGGGACCTCCTGCCAGGGGATATTCCGGAGCGGCTCTACAATGTGGGCAGGCTGGATTTCCGTTCCTCCGGGCTTCTGCTCTTCACCAATGACGGCGATTTTGCCGTCCGGGTCAGTCATCCCCGGTCCAATATAGAGAAGGAGTACCTGGTAGAAACCGCCGGTCCCGTTCCCGATTCGGTGCTGGAAAGCTTCACCCGGGGGATCGTCATTGAAGGCGTCTTGTATCAGGCCCGGAAAATAGAACGAATCGGGCGGAAAACCCTTCGGATCGTATTGATTGAGGGGAAAAACCGGGAGATTCGCCGGATTTTCTCCCATTTTCATCTCCATCCAAACCGGCTGCACCGTATTCGGATTGGACCGGTGTCTATTGGAGAATTAGGGGAAGGAGAATCAAGATCCCTCACCGTTGAAGAGTTGGGCATCCTGAGGACCTGCAAGGAGGAAATGTAAATGGTTATCGCAATCGACGGACCGGCTGGATCCGGAAAGAGTACCATCGCAAAGTTACTGGCGGTACGGTTTGGTTTTACCTATGTGAATTCGGGGAATATCTACCGGGCCATTACCCTTGGCTGCCTCAGGGCGGGGATCGATCCAAGGGATGGGGAAAAAGCTACGGAAGCGGCCAAAACCATCCGGATTGAATATAAAAACGGGGATGTTTATCTGAACGGGGAAAACGTGGTTCCCCTGCTCCACACCGATGAGATCGACCGGTATACTGCCCCCCTTTCTGCCATTGTCCCCATCCGTCACATCGTAAACGATATTGTGCGGGATCTGGCCCGGGATGTCCGGGTAGTGGCGGAGGGGCGGGATATGACCACGGTGGTTTTTCCCGGTGCGGAATACCGTTTTTACCTGGATGCCTCGGCGGAAGCCCGGGCAAAACGCCGGCATGACGAAGGGGTATCGTTGCTCAGCCAGGAGGAGATCCTGCGGTCCATCCTGGAACGGGATGAGATTGACCGGAACAAGGAAGAGGGAAGCCTGAAAATAGGGCCCGGTGTAGTCTATTTGGATACATCGGACTTGACCATAAGCCAAGTTTATGAGAAATTAGTAGAGAAAATACAGATAGAAGGATCAACCATGGGGCAGATGGAAGTGGAATCGGGCACAGGTCCGGTAGATGATACGGATGGGCTTAAAACAGGCGAACCAAAGGAATCCGCAAATTCCGCAGAAAACATCCAGACACAATTACAGGAAGAGTATCTTAAGTCTCTTGAACAACTGGAAGAGGGACAGCTGGTTGACGGTTGCGTTATTCAGGTAACGCCGGATCAGGTATTTATTAATATCGGCTATAAGTCCGAAGGGAAGATTCCGATTGCGGAGTTTGCGGAAATTCCCAAAGAGGGCGATGTCGTATCGGTTATCCTCGTGGCAAAGGAGAACAAGCACGGGGAAGTTATCGTCTCCAAGCAGAAGGCCGATGTAAAACTCTTCTGGAAGAATCTGCGGCAGGCCTTCCAGGACCATGGCGCGGTGGAGGGGACCATCGAAAAGCTGGTTAAGGGCGGTTACGATGTGAACCTGGGAGCACAGGTTCATGCTTTTCTCCCCATAAGCCAAGCGGATGCGCAAAAGGTTGACAAGCCGGAAAAATTGCTGGGGCTCAAGACTTTCCTTTATGTAGAACGCCTCTATTCGGACGGAAAAGTGAATATCGTGGTCAACCGTAGAAAGTGGCTTGAAGAGGAAATTGAGCAAAAAAGGGTGAATTTCTTTGAGAATATCCACATTGGGGATGAAGTAACGGGAACGGTAAAGAGCTTTACCTCCTTTGGGGCTTTTATAGACCTGGGGGGCTTTGACGGACTCCTCCACATCAACGACATGAGCTGGGGCCATGTTACCCGTCCTAAGGATTTTGTGAAAAAGGGGCAGCAGATACGTCTCAAGGTTATCCGGATTGATCCGGTAGAGAAACGCATCAACCTGTCCCTGAAGCATTTTACCGATGATCCCTGGGTCCACTTTGAGGACAAATACCATGTCAACGACATTGTCAAAGGCAGGGTTACCAAACTCACCGAATTTGGGGCTTTCATTGAGCTGGAAGAGGGTATCGAAGGATTGGCCCATATCTCCGAGTTTTCCTGGGTAAAGAAGGTCCAGAAACCGGGCGAGGTTGTATCCATTGGCGATGAAACCCAGTGCATGATCCTGGGGTACGATCTGCAGGCGGGGAGGGTGTCCCTGGGGCTTAAACAGGTTACCACCAATCCCTGGAGCAATATTGGGGAGAAATACCCCATAGGGACCCGCTTGACCCGGAAGGTAAGCAAGCTAACCAACGCGGGCGCTTACATTGAACTGGAGGAAGGGATCGAGGGATTCCTGCACGGGGATGACATATCCTGGACCAAAAAGGTGAAACATCCGGGAAGTGAACTGCAGGTTGGACAGGAAACGGAGGTCATGGTGATCGGACTTGAACCCGAGGGCCGGAACATCCGCCTGGGCATAAAGCAGCTCTCCGAGGATCCTTGGAAGAGTTTTGGCGAAACCTACAAGCCCGGTACCCTGGTGGAAGGGGAGATTGCGTCCATAACCGATTTCGGTCTCTTTATGCGGGTGCCCGGCGGAATTGAGGGGCTTATCCACAAGTCAAACCTTCCGGAAAACCGGGATGAGGATCCCGATACGGCCCTTAAAAAATATAAGGTGGGGGATAAGATAAAGGCGGTAGTCCTGGAACTGCAAAGCGATAAACAGAAGGTTGCTTTTTCCATCCGGGATTATCAAAAGAAGGTACAGCGGGATGAAATTTCCCGTTATATGGCGGCGGAGGAATCCGATGGTTCCACCTTTACCCTGGGAGATTTTTTAAAGTCTAAGGGTAATAATCAATAGACTGCGTTTCTATGCTGTCAACCATTGACGTCAAAAAGTTTAATACCCTTATAGAGATCAATGCCCTTATAAATTCAAATTATACGGATGTCCGGGAACTGCTTACCCGGATTCTGGATTCCGCAACCCGGCTCTGCGAGGGGGAAGCCTCAAGCCTGCTCCTGGTTAACAGGAAAAACGGGGAACTTTACTTTGAGCTTGCCCTGGGCATAAAGGGGGTAGAGGTCAAGAAGTATATCATCAAATCGGGAGAGGGAATTGCCGGCTGGGTGGCCCTGCACAACAAATCCATCATCGTTAACGATGTGGAAAATGACAAACGGCATCTCACCGCCATCTCCCGGGAGATAGGGTACCCCGTTGAGACCATGATAGCCGTTCCCATGCGGATCAAGGATGAATGTCTTGGGGTTATTGAACTTATCAATAAAAAAAACAAAAGGTATTTTTCCCAGGATGATCTGGAGTGGCTTGAGATATTTGCCAACCAGGCCGCGCTGACCATCCAGAATGTCCGGAGCTTTGAAAGGGCCCGGGATGAGATTCAACTGTTACAGGAACAGCTTACGGTTGATCAGGGTTACCATACCCTGATCGCCAAGAGTTCCCTGATGCTTGAAAAGCTGGAGTTAATTGACCGGCTTGCGAAAACCGATTCTTCGGTCCTGATAACCGGCGAAAGCGGAGTAGGGAAGGAGCTCTTTGCAGAACAGATACACCTCCGCAGCCCCCGCAGTCAGGCTCCCTTTGTCCGGGTAAACTGTGCGGCCCTTCCCGAAGGGCTCCTGGAAAGTGAACTCTTTGGACATGTGAAAGGGGCCTTTACCAGCGCGCTTGCGACCCGCCGGGGCCGCTTTGAGGCTGCCGATGGGGGAACCATTTTTCTGGATGAAATTGGGGATCTTTCCCTGGCCCTGCAGGCAAAACTCCTGCGGGTAATTCAGCAGAAGACCTTTGAAAAGGTCGGCTCCGATGTTTCGGTCACTGTAGATGTACGGATCCTGGCGGCGACCAATAAAAACATAGAAAACATGGTTGAACGGGGCGCATTCAGAAACGATCTGTACTACCGGCTTAATGTACTCCCCGTGTATATCCCCCCCTTGCGGCAGCGGCCGGAAGACATACCGGAGCTGGCGGCTTTTTTCCTGAAAAAGTGTATGCGGAAGGTAAACAAACAGTTTGAAGGTTTTTCGGATCAGGCCATGGAGGCGTTGTTATCCTATTCATGGCCCGGTAATGTCAGGGAACTGGAAAACTGCGTTGAACGAGCCTGTGTCATCGGCCAGAATCACCGGATACAGCCGGAGGATCTCTTTTTGAAACAGAACGGCGTCTCCTCCCCGGAAGAGGAATTAGGAAGCCGTAACTTAAAAAGGGCGATGAATATTTTTAAGGCCCACTTTATAAAAAAGGTTCTGGAAGAAAATAAGTGGAATCAGACCGAGACGGCTAAAGTGCTGGATATACAGAGAACATACCTGTCCAGGTTGTTGAGAGAATTAGACATAACAAATCCCAAGGAGTAACAGATATGGCAATGACGGATGAAAAAATAGAAGGCGGAAAATTTACTGAAAATCTTGCTTATTTTATCCAGAAGAACCGCAGGCTCATCTTTATGATTACCGGCGCGCTCATCCTTATTGTTGCCGGTTTTGTTGTGGTTTTGAGTGTACAGGATCGGATTAGGACCAGGGCCTTGAGCGCCGTTGAAGCCTTTAACGACCGGTATGAAGTCCTGCGTTTTGATATAAACGAAAGCGCAAAGGAGGAAGAGGTTGCCGCGTTACTGGAGGAGCTTTCCGCCTTTGCCCAAAAGACCGCCGCCTTCTCCGGCGCCCGGTCCTATGCCCTGATCGCGTCAATTCACATGGACAGAAAAAACTGGGCGGAGGCCGAGCGGAACTGGACCCTTGCGGCCGAAAAGGGTAAAAAAACCTATCTCATGGCGGTGGCATCCTTTAATGCGGGGGTGGCGGCGGAGGAACAGGGCAACATCGAAGCCGCCATTACCCATTACGGCAAAAGCCTTGCCCTGGCGGATGATTTTCCCCATGCTCCCAGGGCCCAGTTTGCCATAGGCCGGCTTCAGGAAGAACAGCAGAACCGGGAGGCTGCCCTTGAGGCCTACCGGGCGCTGATGGAAAAATGGTCCTCTGAAACGGTGTGGGTAAACCTTGCGAACAGCCGCATCATTGCCCTTAACGGCAACACCTAGAGCGGGGGAGGGGGCTGTGCCCTTTGCAAAGAGATACCCATGTTGACGCGGATTAAATACGGAATATTGTCCCTTTTGCTGTCTTTCCTCTTTGTTTCCTGCGGGATGGAGGATTATCTTTACCTGTACCCGGTTCCCGCGGGGAATATCAATAAAACCCTGAATACCATGGCCACCTTTAACCTGCCCAATATTGATCTGGACGCCTATTATTATTTTACCCGCTTTACTATTTACTACCGTATCTATATCAGCGATATTGCCGAATCCGCAGCAATAGCCATCGGAAACCTGGGTACCATTAACTCCGCCCTGGCCTCCGATTATTCCGCCCTTGAACCCTATACCAACAGTGATACTACAATTTCCACATCCCTTTCCACAATCTTCAAGAATAGAAACTATTATGCCCTCAACGTATTCGACGCGGAACTTGACAATGTATTATCAAAATCCATGTTGAACATAGACGGGAACAACTGGCTGATGGACAATTCCGTGACGATTGATTTTTCACCGGCCCCCGGAGCCCTTCCCGTAATAATTGTAAATGAAACGAGTTATCCGCTGTACCGTTCCAACGGGGATGGCGCCTTTGAGCCCGCGCCGCAGGAGCGGTATTTCAGAAACACCGCTGAATTAAACCGTGACGAAAATATAAATACCAAGATTAACGCGGATGTGGTTAATAAAACGGGAATCAGCGGACCCCGCTATGCCTATGTTTCCATGTATATCGTGGTTACCGGGACCGATCCCAATTATACGGCGATCTATTCACAGCCCACCCATATCAGTTTTTTCCGTTTACCCGAATAAGGAGACGCATCGGAGCCTCGGGTAAGCGGGGTCCGGCCGCCGGATTATAACATCTATTTTACTATCTATAATGTATGTTCTGTCTACCGATTGACAGGATCGCTGTTGACAGGACGCCTGCCAAAACGGGGCTATCCACCGCCGTAGATATCCCGGTATACGGCAAAATAGGAAGCCGGTTTTTCCCCATCTGCGGGATACCGGGCAAAAACAGTTTTTCTTGTCAGCCTGAAGGAGGATATGCCGGAATCAAGGAGCAGCCGGCGGTATCTTTTTTCTTCTGCAGCCCTGACATATACCATGCCCGGGGAATCCCCCGGGAACTCCGGAATTTCCGGAAGGGGATTTTTGCCGGAGGATGCTGCCCCGTACCCGGAACCCCATAACAGGGATGGTGCGGCGTATTTTTTTGTCCCCGGCTTAATGATTACCCCTATGGCTTCCTGTACCCGGAAGCCCGGGGGAAGAACCGGATTAAGCCGCCGGATAAAATCCCCGGGACTAAGGGGGTGTTCCGTGTCCAGGGTGGCAATTTCTCCTTCCGCGGCGATACCTATGGCCAAAGGAGAAGCAAAATCAAGCCGCGGCAGGGGATTAAAACCCCGGGAGAAGGACACGGGAATGGCGGAACGGAGCAGAGCCTGGGAGAAGACCTCCAGCACCGCCAGATGGGACAGGAAAACTGCCCTCCCCTCTTTGGCAAAGGAGAAGATAAGCCGGTAGGTTTCACCTGCCCCCTGATCCTCTTGTCCGCTTGTCCCCGGAACCGCGGGATCTCCTTTGGTTTCCCTATTACCGGTGACCCCCATCGTTCCGGAGCAAACACCACAGGGATGACCGCAGGATTCGTCACAGGGAACGGTTTTTGTACCGGCAATGGACTTCTCAAGTTCCGCAAGGAAAAAGTCCGCGGACACCCCCGAATCGATACAGTCCCAGGGAAGAGCCTCGTGCTGATCCCGGCCCGAAAGGATACCCTCCCGGAGTTCTCCGTATTCGTCAAGCAGGGGACGCCAGATGTCCTTCCGCAGGTATTCATCCCAGGCATCGAGACGGCATCCCCGCCTGAAGGCTTCCCCGATGATGTCCCCTACCCGCTCATCCCCACGGCTTATCAGTCCCTCAATCACCGCTGTCAGGGGATCGTGCAGGGAGACCCTATGGCCGCGTATTTTAAGACGGCTGCGGATATGGTCCATTTTTTTCCGGGCCTCCCCTTCGGAGATCTGGGGGGCCCACTGGTAGGGCGTATGGGGTTTTGGAATAAAGGTTCCCACGTTAACGTGAAAATGCAAACCCGTTCTGCGGGCCGCCTCCAGTACAAAGGCTGCAATCGCCTCTTCTTCGGTCAGATCCGGCCGGGGCTTTTCCCCTGCCGGGACGGGATTCTCCGGAGCCGGCAGAGTCGTCCCCACCGGTAACCCAACCATAAAATAAAACTTCGCCCCCCGCCAACCGTTCCGTTGAGCTTCCCGCAGGATCGCCGTTACCTGGTCAAGGTACACCTCCTTATTGATGGAAAGCTGCCAGGCATCCAGGGGAGTTTCCACCGCAAAGGTAAGGCCGCTCTTGCGGACCGCCGAGATTTTTTCAAGCAGGGGCAGGGAAAAGGTGGATACCCGCAGGGAGGGCAGTTGCAGGGAAACATGCCGGGGAGCATATTCCCGGTTGAGGGCTTCCGCTAAATCGTCTATATGCCGGTAATCACCGGTTGAAAGGGAGGAGAGGCTCAGCTCCCGGTAGCCGCCCTTATCCACAAAAGCTGCAGCCTCTGCCCGCACCACGGCGGCGCTTTTTTGCCGCATCGGCCGGTACCAGATACCGGCATGACAAAACCGGCAGCCGTTTGGACACCCCCGCATTATCTCCACCGCGCCGTGATGCTGTACCGCCTTCATGGCGGACACGGGGAAAACCGCCGGAGAGGCTTCCCGAAAGGAAAACCCGGTATCGATGGCCCGGCGGGCCTTCTCCTTTCCCTTTACCCAAACCGACGGATGGGCAGCCAGAAGGACAAGGAGATCCCCCCTCCCCCCTCCTCTCTCTTTCACATCCCGCAGTTCCGCAACCAATTCAAAAAACCCACCCTCCGCCTCTCCTATCCAGAAGGCATCGATAAAACGCTCAAAGGGCAGGGGATTTGAAACGCAGGGCCCCCCCATGATAACGATGGGGTGGTTTCTGTCCCGTTCGGTCCGCAGAAGGGGAACGGAAGCGGCTTCCAGCATGGTGAGCACCCCGGTGATGCCAAGCTCATAGCCCAGGGTAAAACAGAGCAGATCCACCGAGGAGAGGCTTATGCCCGTATCAAGACCATAGAGGGGAATACGCCGTTCCCTGAGGAGGGCCTCAAAATCGGGAGCCGGGGCAAAAGCCCGGTCACAGCTCACCTCCGGCAGGGAATTTAACCGGTTGTAGAGGATCCGCAGGGCCTGATTCGACATGCCGATTTCATAGAGGTCCGGGAAGGCAACGATCATTTTCAGGATCCCCTCCCGCCGGGCGAGGATGCCATATTCACCACCGGTATACCGGGCAGGTTTTTCCACCCCCAACAGCAATTCCCCCGGATCCTGCAGAGGATCAACGTAGATATGCTCCATGAACTAGTGCCGGTACCTTCTCATATAGATGCTTAAGGCCAGGCCTATGCCCGCCATGGCAGAGGTGATAGACGAACCGCCATAGGACATAAAAGGCAGGGGAATGCCGGTAATGGGCATGATCCCCATGGTCATCCCCACATTGACAAGAAAATGGAAGGAGTACATGGCGGACAATCCTGCGGCAATGTAGATGCCAAAGGGATCCGAAGAGGTTTTCATGATCCTGATAAGCCTGAGGCAGATGAGGAGAAACAGGGTAAATACGATGATCCCTCCTACAAATCCCCATTCTTCGGAAAAAATAGAAAATATAAAATCCGTACTCTGCTGGGGAAGAAAACGGTAGTGGCTCTGGGTTCCCTGGAGGTATCCCTTCCCCCATAGGCCGCCGGAACCGATTGCCGTGATGGACTGGATGATGTTCCACCCCGATCCCCGGGGGTCTACATTAGGATCGAGGAAAACGATGAGCCGCATAATCTGGTAATCCTTCAGGACCTTGTGGGAAACAAGGGAAGCTCCCAGGGCGACGATGAGTACCGAGCTACAGTAGACTATCCAGTAGAAATACTGTTTTTTAAAGCGGAGATATCCAAAAAATGCTATGGCCAGAATGATCCCCAGCCCCGCGATGGTAATCCCCACAAACCGGATGTTGGCAAGGATCGCCAGGGAGGGCAGGGAATCCCCCATAATATAGGTCTGCCAAAGGGGCAGAACCATCAGCACGCCGATCAGGACAATACAGGCGCCCAGAAAGACTACGTACCGGATACCAACCCCCGCAACAAAGGTCATCGCCAGGAGGATAGGGATAAACACCAGGGAGGTCCCAAAATCGGGCTGCATAAGGACCAGCCCCATGGGTATAAATACGATAATACAGGCCAGAAAAAAACGGGAAAAGGCGTTTTTATTCCGTTTGGAGGCGTCCAGATACCGGGCCAGAAACAGTATGGTGGTCACCTTGGCGAATTCCGACGGCTGTATGCCAATGGCGCCTATGCCTATCCAGGCCCGGGCGCCGTTTACGAGACGCCCGAAGAGACAGGTATAGAGGAGTAGCGCCAGGGTTCCCAGGTAGAAAGAGAGGGACAGATCGTAGAACCGCCGGTAATTGATCATGGCAAGTACCAGGGCAATCATCAGGCCCCCCGTTCCCCATATTATCTGCCGCATATATTCGTTTGATACCACGGCCATGGTAGAGGTTACCCCCGAGGAATAGATAAAGAGAATGCCAAAGACCGTAAGGAGAATCGCCGTCAGCAGCAGGGTAAAATCAATTTCCAGAAAATTCCGTACTTTCATTATTCCCGGCGTCCCTGTATGGGCATCATATACTGAAGACCCAGGGAACGTACCGCCTCTTCATAGTCTTGCCCGGCAAATATCCCTTGAAATATGATGGCCGAAGCGTAGGGCGCCCACCATTCCCACTCGTTAACCGCCTCTACGATGATGGACACCACTATCCGCTCTTCCGGGTTGTCCGTTTCATAGGGAGCATAGGCTGCAAACCAGGAATGCCACTGATCCTGTAGACCGACTTCTCCTGTACCGGTTTTTCCCGCAATTTCGACGGATCTGATGTTCAGGGGAAACCGGGCGGTACCTTCGCTGATAACCGAACGCATGTGCCGGCGTACCTCCGCGAAGACCCGTTTTTCAACATCACTTTCATGGATAATCCTGGGGGCGTAGTTCTGTTCCACCGCTCCGGACTGGGGGTCCCGGACCTCCCTGAGGAGTCTGGGCTGGTATATAACCCCGTCGTTTACCACCATGGCGACCATGTTCGCCATTTGAATGGGGGTAACCAGGGTGTACCCCTGACCTATGGACATATTCATGGTATCCCCCCCCAGCCAGCGTTCGTGGAAACGCCGGTCCTTCCACTGGGGGGTCGGAATAAAACCACTGATCTCTCCGGGGAGATCTATCCCTGAAGGCTCCCCAAAGCCGTAGTCCCGGGCATAAGAGACTATCCGTTCAACCCCCAGATAATCCCGGCCAACAACCCAATAGAAGATATCGCAGGACTGGGCCATGGCTTCCTGTAGGTTGAGACGGCCATGACCGGGCTGACGGATATGGCAACGCCAGAGCCGGTCTCCGTAACTTAATTCCCCCCTGCAGTTGATGGTTTGATCCGGGGGAAAGACATTTTCCGCCAGAATCCCCGTAGTCATAACAACTTTGAAGGTTGATGCCGGGGGATAACTCGACTGGATTGCCCGGTTTAATAGGGGTTTGTTGGGATCGTTGATAAGGTTTTGATATTCGGCGCCTATGTCGTTACGGTTAAAGAGATTCGGATCGTACCAGGGATAGGAAACCATGGCCAGGACCTCGCCGCTGGTGGGACGCAGCACCACTACCGCCCCCATCCGCTGCCCCAGGGCTTTTTCCGCCAGGGTTTGAATCTTCCGGTCAATGGTGAGGACCATGTTTTTCCCCATTGCCGGGGGTGTCCGCAGATAGTTGGTATCCCCGGCGATACGGCGGCCCCGGACATCTACGGTCCGGATTTCCCGGCCTTCCCTGCCCCGGAGGATCTCATCGTACTGCCGTTCTATACCTGCCTTGCCGATAACATCCCCCTGCTGGTATCCCCGGTTGTAGAGCATGGTAAGCTCATCCCGGGTGATATCCCCCACGTAACCAATGATATGGGAAAGGCTGTCCGAATTCACATAGTTCCGCATAGGTTTAGACTGCCATGAAACCCCGGGGAGGGAATCCACATTTTCCGCCAGGGCAGCGATGGTGTTGAAGGGAACATTAATCGCCACTTCCACCGGCTGATAGAGGTAATAGTATTGGGAGGGAATACGTTTCTCTATCTGATCCCGGCTGACATTCATGATCCGTGCCACCCGGTCAATGAGACCGGAGATTTCACCCTGGGGGACCTCAGCGGGGGTAATACTCACCGCAAAGGAGTCGGTATTAAAAACCAGGGGCTGATCGAAATTCCGGTCATAGATCTCTCCCCGCTGGGCAGGAATAATCGTGGTTCGGCGGGCAATATCCTGAGCCCGGGAGCGGTACAATTCCCCGCTGAGGATCTGCATGGCGAACAGCCGGACGCTGTAGGCGATAAAAATAACAATAAAAACAATTTGAAGGATCCGTATCCGCCGATCTGACCGTTCCTCTTCCGGGGATGACTGCAATGAAGCCATCAGATTTCCTCCTTTCCAATCAGCAGGGGCTTGAAGAGTCGTAACAGGGCGAACAGGAAAGGAGCGGAAAGGGTATTGAGCAGCAACTCCATCCAGAAGGTCATATCATACAGGCTATAGAAAGGCGCCGCCTCGCGGAAGAGCAAATGAAGCAAGAAGAGCATCGCCGCCTTGAGAATGGTGGCCCCGGCGCATAAGGCCATGGGGAAAAAAAGGGCATCCGGGAAAAAGGTCCCGCTTATGCGTCCAATGGCGGCCCCGATAATGGTCCGTATAAGGGTATTGAGCCCCAGGGGAGCGGCGGATAAAAAATCGAGAAACAGGCCCGAAAAGAACCCTGAAAACTGACCGGTCATAGCGCTGTTCATATAAGCGCTGTACACCAGGATCCCCAGGGCAAGATCCGGAACGGCTTCATACGGGGCAAGACGGTATAACAGCGTAGACTGTAAAATGATCGCCACAAGGGTAAAGATACTGGTCCAGACAACTTTTTTAGCCATCCTCTTCCTTTACATCAATAACAAAAACATACTCAAGCCGCGAAAAATCGATGGCAGGCTCCAGTTCCACCTCCATTGATGTTTCATATTCCTGATAATTGATTTTGCTTACCCGGCCTATGTTGATCCCCCCGGGATACACCGCGCCGGGATACACTCCCCCTACCCCGCTGGTGATGATGGTATCGCCGATACCGATCTCATCCCGGGCCCGCTTGCTGATGAGCCGCATGAGGAGCGGATACTCCCGCTTCCCCTGACCTTCCACCAGTCCATCGTAACGGGACTCTGCAAGCCGGGCGGGAACAAAACAACTGACATCATAAATAGGGATCACCAGACTTTCAAACTGACCCGCCTGCAGGATCTTACCGGTCAGGGCCTGCATACCCTTCTGATAGGCGATAACCGGCATATTATAGGCAACCCCATCCCGTTTCCCCTTGTTTATTACAAAGGCTGAAAAAAGATTGTCCGGATCCCGCCCGATTATTTCGGCGGGGATATAATGGTATCCCGTCCTGGCGGTAAATCCCAACTGTTCCCGCAGCCGATTGTTTTCCTGGCGAATCTCCGCCGCATTCCGTTCGAGCTGTTCATACCGGATCATCCGATCCAACAATTCGCCGTACTCCCGCCGCAGAACCGCCAGTTCCTGAACGGAAAGGACGGTTCGGGATATATAGGAGATAACGCCGGATATGCCTCCCCGGATGCCGGAGTACATGGATAATCCCAGGCTCCCAAAATCGATCACAAAACTGCGGGATGAAAAGAAGAGGAGGGAAAAAGAGATAAACACCAGAACCGCAAAAACATAGGTGTCTGCATTAACACGTTTTTTTTGTTTTCGTTCCCCCCCTGCCCGCATTATCCTATCCGTTGAGGTTATCGTATATACTGCGGGTATTGTCAAAGCCCTTGGCGTTTTCAAAATACTTACCCGCCCCCAAGGCAACACAGTCCAGGGGATGTTCCGCCAGAATCACCGGGACCCCCGTTTCCTTAGAGATGAGTCTTGGCAGGCCCTTGAGGAGGGAACCTCCGCCGGTCATGACGATACCCCGTTCCACAATGTCCGCTGCCAGTTCCGGGGGTGTCTGCCCCAGGGTGGTTTTTATTTCATCGATGATCTGGGTGATGGGATCCTTTAATGCTTCCCGGACTTCAACGGAATCGATCTCCAGCCGCCGGGGGAGGCCCGTAATCGCATCGGTTCCCTTTATTTCGACCTTTTCTATGGTCTTGTCCGGTGATGCATTGCCGATCTCCACCTTTAGGCCCTCCGCGGTCTGCTCCCCGATGATAAGGTTGTGGACGCTGCGGACATGCTTAATGATCGCTTCATCAAATTCATCACCCCCAAGGCGTATCGCGTTGGTTACCACCATTCCCCCCAGGGATATTACCGAAATTTCGGTAGTACCCCCGCCGATGTCGCAGATCATGTGTCCCGCCGGTTCAAAGATAGAGATGTCCGCCCCTATTGCCGCGGCAAGACTCTCCTCAATAACCATTACCTCCCGGGCTCCCGCCTTGTAGGCGCTTTCCTCCACGGCCCGGCGTTCCACCTCGGTTATGCAGGAGGGGATGCCGATCACCATCCGGGGTTTAATAAACCGGTACCGGGGAAGCACCCGGGAAATGAAATACCGGATCATCTTCTCCGTGGATTCAAGATCCGCGATAACCCCATCCCGCATAGGTCTGATGGCGATGATGTTTCCCGGAGTTTTCCAAAGCATCCGTTTGGCGTCGGTTCCGACGGCCACCACCTTCTTGGTCCCCCGTTCGACGGCCACCACCGAAGGTTCATTTAAGACGATGCCTTTTCCGCGAATATAAATAAGGGTATTACAAGTACCCAAATCAATACCGATATCTGAAGAGCTACTGCCAAACATGTTTCCTCCCTAAGCCTTCCTGCTTTATCATAGTACCTATTTACATATTAAGCCGGGTCCGGGAGAGCTTATGGGCCGGATCTATCCGAACCGCCTTGCGCCATTCCGCCCGGGCTCTGGTGGGGTCTCCCCCTGCGGCATACAATTCTCCCAGCTGGTAGTGGGCATTGGCATTTTCCCCATTCTCTTCCAAAATGGTAAGGTACTGGGTTTCTGCCGCCGTTGTATCCCCGGATTTCTCCAGGATGCCCCCCATGAGCAGCCTGGTTGCAACCCTGATGTCCGAGTCCCGGGAATTTTCCAAACAACGGACCAGATAGGCCATTGCGGAATCCTGTTCCCCCAGGGCCATATACGAACGGGCTATGGAGAGGAGGAGCAGATCCGAAGGATGGCTGGTCCGAACATCCCCTGCCGTTGCATCCTCCTCACCGGGACCGGAGTCCAGAGCCAAAGAGAAGGCGGACACGCTGTTCCGGTAATCGTGGATGGACGCATAGGCCAGGCCCAAATATTCCGGTATGTCCTGGGCAAGCCAGGACCCTTCCCGGGCCATTTCCAGATAACGTATCGCCAGATCCGCATAGGAGGGTCCTTTGTAGTAATAGGCTTTTCCCAGTACATAATGGAGCCGGGCATCGGCGCTCCCCTCTTTAGATAGAAGCGCTTTTCTAAGGGATGAAATACTGTCGTTGATATACTTGAGGGTATCAAAGGTGTTGATCTGGGCAATGGCCAGTTCATAGGACGCAAAACCATGCAGGGTCAAAAGGAAATAATCCATCGGTTTAGCAGTAAGCTCCTCACCGCTTATCCTTTGTACTTCAGCGTAAGAACCGTTTTCCCAAAGGCGTAACAATTCCTGTCTTTCATCCCCCCGTCTGGCCATCCATCCAATAAACACCACGACAAGAGAAGATATAAGCAATAAACCAATCAGAACCGTCACGGCGGTGTGAATGGTCTGCTTTCGATGTATCCGGACACCATAATCCGATCGGGATAACTCTTTTATCATGTCTCTTAATAATTAAATACATTTTGTTGCAAAAAGTCAATTCGGCAATCCATTGCCCGTAATCTGCCGGCCGGCAGACAGAAAAAAAACGATGAACCATAAGCCGGATTCTGTCACGGGCATGGCGGCTTGCGCCGGTATCCCGTGTAATGCCATCTGTCTTGACCTGCCTTTACAGGCAGGCTCCCTGCAGTCTACCCGCGGTATCTAACGGGCCGTTAAACCGCTGCTTGACTTTGCTCCTGATGAGGCTTGCCGGATACCGCCCCGGTAAAAACCGGAACGGTACCTTTCACCGGTTCCGTTGCCGGAACCGCGGTGGGCTCTTACCCCGCCCTTTCACCCTTACCGGACCGGGACCCTGGGGCCCCGGACAAACCGGACACCTCCTTGCAGAGAAACCGGTTTTTTCGGCGGTTTTCTTTCTGTTGCGCTCTCTGTCGGGAACGTATCCCCGCCCGGGTGTTACCCGGCATCATGCCCTGCGGAGCCCGGACTTTCCTCGGAAACACGGCAGCCGAAACCCGCCTGACAGCAAAGCCCCGCCTGTTCCGCCCTTCCGCGGCATTCTGGTTCATCGTCTGATCTGAAACCCCTCAACAATTTTTCATTCGCGGACAGGTCCTCAAGACCCGTGCAGAAAACACCCGGCCTTTCATTCCTGTCCGGGTCCTAATCATCGTAATCAATATTTACCTTTTCGTCCTCTTCTTCCTCTTCATCATATTCATCATCTTCTATATCGTCCAGATCCGAAAGGCTCCCCGCATCGTCAATATCGAAGTAATCCTCCTCACCCTCTTCAGACTCTTCGTAAAAGAGGATCCGAGAACAGTAGGGACAAAACACGATCTCCTTTCCCAACCGGACTATGTTGGCAAACTGAGCCGGCAGGATCATGTGGCAGCCCGTACAGACCCCGCTCTTAATCGCCACGATACCCCGGCCCATCTTGTTCCGGATGATCCGTTCAAATTTAAAGAGCACCTCAGGATCGAGGTCGTTGCCTGTCTCCTTTTCCTCTTCCTCAAGCTTCCTGATCCTGGCGGTTTTTTCGGCAATTTCCGCCTCGATTCCCGCCCGGCGCTCCGCGAGTTCCCGCTCCTGCTGTTCCACCAGGGCGGCGTTTTGCTTCATCTGTTCATCCAGATCGGTCAATAGCCGTTCTTCCCGCTGAAGATCCTTCCGGTACTGTTGCTCCTTCTCCGATGCGTCCCGGATTTCCTTGTCCAGGGCCTCGTACTCCCGCTGGGTATTGATGGAATCCATGTTCCCTTCAGCAACTTCCCGGGCATGTTCCGCCGCTATCAATAATTCCCGGAATTCCGCCTCTGCGGCCCGGGTTTTTTCGTAGTTCTGGTTTTTTTCTATAAAAGAACGTTTCAACCGGGCCAGCAGTTCCTCCTGGGTGGTCAGTAATTTTGGAATCTCCTGAATATCCTGTTCCAGGATGATTTTTTGTGAGAGAATATCCTGCAGAATCCGCAGTTTCTCAAAGACAGCTTCCATAGCCATAGAGCATCCCCTTAACGTACAAAATAAGTATAGTATGGGCCGGCGGCTTCCGGAATTCAACATTCCGGAACTGCCCCGTCCCTCCGAATTCCGGTAAAATCCGGCCAAATTCCTGGATGGCGCTTCAGCTCCTCAATGATCCAGATAATCCTTTAGGCGGCGGCTTCGTTTCGGATGCCGCAGCCTCCGCAGGGCCTTGGCCTCGATCTGCCGGATCCGTTCCCGGGTTACATTGAAGTAGAGTCCTACCTCTTCCAGGGTAAGGGAATACCCGTCGTCAAGGCCAAAACGCATCTTGAGCACCTCCTGTTCCCGGGCCGGCAGGGTGGAGAGCACTCCGGAGAGCTGTTCCTGGAGCAGGGTAAAGGCGGTTTGATTGGCGGGATTCTCCACATCCTTGTCCTCAATAAAATCACCTAAGAGGGAATCCTCTTCCTCCCCGATGGGGGTTTCCAGAGATATGGGTTCCCGGGCAACATTCTTGACCGTCTTTACCCGCTGGGCGTTCCAGCCGAGCCGTTCGGCGATCTCCTCATCCGTTGGCTCCCGGCCGAGAACCTGCATAAGCTGCCGGGACTCCCGGATCACCTTGTTGATCTGCTCGATCATGTGAACCGGTACCCGGATAGTCCTGGCCTGGTCCGATATGGATCGGGTGATGGCCTGACGGATCCACCAGGTGGCGTAGGTGGAAAACTTAAAGCCCTTCTGGTATTCAAACTTCTCCACCGCCTTGATAAGGCCGATATTCCCCTCCTGGACCAGATCGAAGAAGTGCAGCCCCCGGTTGGTATACTTTTTGGCAATGGAGACCACAAGCCTGAGGTTTGCCTTGATAAGCCGGTCCTTGGCGCTTTTCATCATCACCCTGCCCCGGCTTATCTCCTTGGCCATCTGATTAATGCTTTCGATGGATTCCTCAAATTCAGACTCCATCTGACGGAGTTTTTTTTCGGTTACCTGGATATGGCGAATCAACTCTTTAATATCATCGGAACTGAGGGCCAGCTCATTTTCCAGCCGTTCCCGTTCTTCCCGGATGGTCAGCCCCCTGCCCAGAGCCCGCAGTTCCTTGAGGGAACCAACCTGGAGGCGTTTCTCTATCCGTTCCTGTTCCTTCTTGTACCGTTTGATCTTCTTGGAAGCCAGAACAAATTTTTCAGAGAATCCGGTGATTTCCTCGGGGTGAATCTCCGCGTTCTTGATCACCATAAGAATGTTTTCCCGGACAACATTGAGTTCCGGATCCTCAAAGAAATCTATCCCCCGGGTAATGAGCCGCCGTTTCATTTCAATGTAATTTTTAAGATCCCCGCCGATAAGGCGCAGGGTTTCCTTGTAGAATTGATTCAGCCGGCGCCGCTCGGTCATGTATTCGGTTATCTCTTTTTTGGAGATGTTGAGTTCCCGGGGATCCTTTTTGGAAAATGCCCGCTGGGCGATATGATAAAATTCCGGAATTATCATCCCCGACTGTTTTATCACATTTTTGATAATGTTTTCCCCGTTCTCCATCTGTTTGGACAGTTCAATTTCCTGTTCCGCAGTAAGAAGATTTTCCCGCCCTATCTCCCGCAGGTACAGCTTGATGGGATCATCCACCGAAGCTTCTTTTTCATTGTAAACCAGCCGTTTTTTTTCGGTTTCCTGGGCCTTGCGGCTTTCTATTCCCCCCTCGTCCTCTCCGGAGGAGTCTTCCTCCACCAGTTCCACATTATTCGCTTCAAGAAGCGCCAAGACCTGTTCTATTTTATCTGAATTGGCGATATGTTCCGGCAAGAAGTCAGAAAGCTCGTCATAAGACAGGGTTTTCTTTTCCCTGGCGTATTCAATCAGCTTTAAAACAGCGGGATCAAAAGCCATCTCCGGCGTGTGCAAATTCGTCATCCCTTAGCTTCCTTAAATTTCTGAAGTTCAGCGTCTATAAGCACTTTTTCCGCGAGAAGTTCATCCGGAGACCGTCCGGTTGTCCCGCTCCTTTGGGAACGCAGTTCAATGATGATCTCGGTCTGCCTTCGTTCAAGCCGTTTACGTTTTACCCGCTTCATACTGTCCTCAAAAAGAGCTTCCGGATCCACGGAAAAAGCCCCGGAAGCCCCCTGTTCAATCACGAAATTCCGCAGGGCCTCATCTTGAATACGGGATAAGAGATCGCGGGAAAGCGCCCCTTCCCGCTCTCCGGGAGCTTTGTTCCTGAACCATTCTTCAAGGGCGATGAAGAGTTCCTTCGCTCCCGGATCCGTCAACTCCTCTATTGACAGGTTTGAACGCAATTTTGGAACCAGACGAGGGTTAACCAAAACCACAACGAGTAAAAACAACTCGTCGTTCATCTTAACCGATTGTATCCATCCGGCTTGACGAAGGCTGATGTGATCATTACCGGAATGTTGATTGCCGGAATGACTATAATCATAAAAAACCGCCTGCCGTTCAACCCCAAAGGCATCGGCAATGTCCCCAATACAGCTATCTCTTGAGACCTCGGAATCGAGGGTCTCCAAATAGGGGAACAAAAATGCCACCGCCTGGGCCTTCCCCCCGGAAGTGGAAACATCAAAGAGAGTTCCGGCGCGACGCACCAGATACTCAAAATCATTTATAATACATTTTGCACTTCTTTGCAACGCCTCTACCCCAAGATATTTCAAAATATCCGCCGGATCTTTTAGGTCCGCCGGATCTTTTAGGTCCGCCGCCTTTGGGTCCGCCGGATTCCCCTGCCCCTGGCCGCCATCCACTACCGCCGCAGCCAACCCGTTCCGCCGGCAGGTAAGAATGGCCTTGACTGCGGCGGTTTGCCCTGCCTCATCGCGGTCAAAGAGGAGGTTTATCCGTTCCGCCCAGCGCCGGAGGAGTTTCGCCTGGTCATCGGTAAAGGCGGTACCCAAAGGGGCCGCAGCGTTGAGAATCCCCGCCTCATGAAGGGCAATTACATCCATGTAGCCCTCGGCGATATACGCCTCACGGCTGCGCCGGATCTCCGGAATGGCCAGATCTATGGCAAAGAGGGTCTGTCCCTTTTTGTAGATATCCGATTCCGGGGAGTTGATATACTTGGGCGCCCCCGAAGAAGGGGCTTCCCGGGAGCTTTCCAGAATCCGGCCCCCAAATGCCACAATTCTGCCCTGTCTGTCGGCAATGGGAAACATTAGGCGGCCGGAAAACAGGGTGGAACCCGGATTTTTTGGGGAAAAAAGTCCCGAAGAGGCGAGAAATTCCCTGGTATAGCCCTTCCCTTCAAGAAACCGGAAGAGCCAGAAGCGATCCGCCGGGGCAAAACCCAGACGGAACCTTTCTATCATCTCCCGGCTTATCCCCCGGTTCAAAACATAGCTTAACGCCGTCCGTCCCTCCGGTTTTTCCGTTAAAATATGAAAAAAACTCCCCGCCACCCGGCGGTAGAGTTCATAAAGCGCATCTTTCTGCGCTGCCACCTGTTGATCCTGGCCGGTATTGCCCGAATTTTCGTAGATTATTTCGATTCCCGTCTTTCTTGCAAGGGTTTCAATAGCTTCGACAAAGGAAAGCTTATCCATCTCCATGACAAAGTCGATAATGGTGCCCCCCTTGTGGCAGCCAAAACAGTAGTAAAGTTTCCGGTCAGGATTCACCGTAAAGGAGGGGGTTTTTTCGTTGTGAAAGGGACAGCATCCCCAGTAGCGGCCGCTCTTTTTTTCCAGGCGTACATAGTCGTTTACCACCGCCACCGCATCCAGCTTATCGTTGATCTCCTGAATGGTAACATCGGCGATCCGGGCCATCAGTCCACAGCGCTCCCTTTAACGTAGAGGGAAGCTGCCCGGATATGATCGTCAAAGGTTTTGGAAAAATAATGCCGCCCTTCAACGGGATCCACCAGACGAAAATAGAGGTAATCGCTGGCTTTGGGGTTAAAGACGGCGTCCAGGGCGACCTTCCCGGGGGCGGAGATAGGACCCGGCGGCAATCCCGGCCGTATATAGGTGTTGTAGGGATTCTCTATCTCCGTATCCCGCTCGTAGAGGGTACTTGGATGAGGTTTCCCCTGAATTTCCGTGATAATATACTCCACTGTGGCACAGGACTGGAGGGCCATGCCGATGTTGAGGCGGTTGTAAAAAACACCGGCCATGAGGGGCGCTTCTTCGGGACGGCGATATTCCCGTTCTACAATAGACGCAAGGATAACCCGCTCGTTAAGTTCCCCGGGAGTCATCGACAGAGCCTCTTCCCGGGTTTCTATGAGGCGCTGAAAAAAGGTGTCCGCCATAGTCCGTACCACCACGACCGGATCACAGGAAACGGGGAAGAGGTAGGTGTCGGGGTAAAGGTAGCCTTCCATGGTCGGGCCGGGGACATGATAGACCCTTCGGATTTCCGGATCAGAGGCGGCGGCACGGAAGGCCTCCGCATCGCAGATCCCCGCATCGGCGAGGAACCGGGCGATCTTGCCCAGGGTTACCCCTTCCGGGATGGTAAGCTTTGTGAGGATCTGCTTTCCTGAAACCAGCACGGAACGGATTTCCGTCTGGCTGGCGGGATAGTTAACCCGGTACATTCCGGTTTTGATGAACTCCGGATACAACCGGGAGAGAATGTTCCAGAAGTACCTGGTTTTGATCAGCCCCGCCTCCTCCAGCCTCCGTCCTACGGACATGGCGCTTTCACCGTTCCGCACTTCAATAAAAACATAGCCCTCCTCATCAATGTAGAGGCTGTTGTTCTGTACGGCCTTTGGCGGCGGCGATGCAGGGGGAGCGTTACAGTAGGTTGCCAGAAGGGCAATTACCAGTCCCAGGAACAATGCTGCCCCGATGATGAGGCTTAACACCCTGCATATACGCCGGATAAGCCGGGACAGAGTCCGGGGGGACTTTTCCCCATTTTCTCCTCTCCGGTTTTTTCCGGTTTTCATAGAGAAGGGACCCCTCCGGAGGGGTTGAGCAGGTTTTCAATTTCCTCAACCGAATGGTATTCATAGAGGATCCCCTCAATTTTCAAAAGCACCCTCCGTTCCCGGGGAAAGAGGCCGCTTTCCATTGATTTAAGCCGGGGAAATATGGTTCGGACATCCTCAATCGTCAAAAACAAGTTCTCTTCCTGCGGTTTATCCATTGTTACAGGGCAACCTCCATCCCTTCCATTGCCAGGGATATTCGTATGCCCATGATATTCATACGTTCCATGTACCAGCGGGCAGATTGAAGGATATTGTACAGTTTCCTGTCATCATATCCGGGATCGTGGTGAAAAAGGACAAGATGTTTGACATTCCAGTTGGCGGCAAAATCCACCGCCAGGCTGAAGGCGCTGTGACCCCAGTTGTACTTCTCAATCGCCTCCCCCAGGGTATACTGGGAATCGATGACTACCACATCCGCATCCTGAAAATAGGCGGAATTTTCAGCATTCTTCACAAAATCCCTGGCGGTTAGTTCCGTATCGGTGGCAAAGATAAACCGGTGTTCGCCGTCATCTATCCGGTAAGAGTAGGAATCCCCAGGGTGGTTGAGTTTTTTATAAGAACACCGGACGCCATTCAGGGTAATGGCTCCCTCCAACCGATGATAGGTCTTTTTAGAACCCATGGTTTCCATCCGGACGGGGAAATAAGGAGGGATCATCTGTCCGCAGAGGATTTCCTCCAGACGATCCTTGGGTGAATAAAAGTGTATGTACACCGAGGGATCGTAGGCGGGATTAAAAAAGGGCAGCCCGCAGAGGTGATCCCAGTGAAAATGGGAGTAGAAGATATGGTATTTACCGGGTTTCGGATTTTCGCTGGTCATGGCGAGACCTAACTCCCGAATCCCCGAACCGGTGTCAAAGACAATGACCTCAGAGGAATCATCAAAGTGAACCGAAACGCAGGGGGTGTTTCCGCCTATCGTGCCGAAGAGCCAGGGGGGCAGCCCGGCCAGGAACCGTTCCCGGCTGGCGGGGCTTTCAACATCCTCCGGTGTCAAACGCTCCAGAATAGCGGAGATTTTACTCTTAATTTGTGATGGCAACTGCGGCGCCGGAAGGGAACCGCGGACACCCCAAAAACGGATGCGCATGTATGCTCACTCCAACAGCGTCAAATGGACTTCATGAGGATCGCTTCCTCCTTTTGTTCTGCCAAACGGGATTCTATATATTCCCCTGAATACAACCTGCCCTTCCCCATGCCGGGACAGACAGCGGCAACCCCTCTCCAGGCCGCAGCGGAAGCTACATTGGCGGGCCAGAAGGGGAAGGTCCGGCACTGAAGAGGCCTGGCATGGTACACCGAACACCCATCCTTCCAGAAAATACAGTCATAATTGGATTTTTCTTTTAAAGAGAGATGTATCATCCCCCCACTGCCGGGAATCCAACGGCAATAGGTTTCCGCAAATTCGTTATGTTCCATCTGTAATGCTATTGACAAAGATTCCACATCTTTACCGGATAAAAATACATATCCTGGTTCATAACGGCAACAGGCTGAACAACGGATACAGGAAAATTGAAGCCCCTGCGCATAAAAAGGCCGTTCTGACATGTTCACTCCTGCTCTCTTTTATATTTGTACTGTAAAAATAAGAATTTTTCAAGAGGGGGTGTTCAGGGGTAATTTTTTCTGAAGATAATACAACGTTTTAAGAAAATTGCCGGTGGTTTACGTTCCTGTTTCTATTTGCAGGGGCTGCCCGGTGTAGGTTAGTTCCCGCAGGGCGTTCCCCGCGCGGATAATCCAGGGGCGGTTCAGGATTGACCGGGGGAAGCCGTATCCGGCGGGGCCTATGGCGAGGCTGCGGTCCCGGTCGTTCCATTCCAGTTTTACCCGGTTGTACCTTCCCTTTTCGTAATCGTAGCCGTCCCCGGAATCTTCATAGAGGCTGAAAGAGCCGTCCGCACCGGGATACACGCGGATCTCCAGGGGTTCATCGGTATTTTGGCCTGCGTATTCAATGGGCGCCGTCTCCGCGGGTACAATGGAACCGGCCCGGACAAAGAGGGGCATCCTGCCGGGCGGAGCGGGGACGGTAATTTCCTTTCCGCCCCGGTGAACCTCCCCGGTCCAGAAATCGTGCCAAAGGGCGCCCTCCGGCAGGTAGCAGGGCCATTCCTCTTTTTTATCCAGGGGAACGCCGCCGGGGCCGAAGCGGAAGGGTTCGGTAACCGGACAAACCAGGAAGGCGGGGCCGAACATGAATTCCTCCGCCATGGTCCGGGCCCTTTTGTCGCGGCCAAAATCGAAGAGCAGGCTCCGCAGCATGGTATAGTCGTCCAGGGACACCATGGCGGCCAGGGAGTAGATGTAGGGCATGAGGCGGTAGCGCAGGCGGATGCAGCTTTCCATGGCATCGTAGAAGGGCTCCCCCGGCGCGCCGAAGTTCCAGATTTCCCGGGGGGTGTCGGTTCCGTGGGAGCGGAAAAAGGGGAGGAAGCAGCCGAGCTGAAGCCAGCGGAGGTAGAGTTCCCGGTAACCCGGGTCCTGTACCCCGTCCTCAAAATCCCCCTGCCAGAACCAGAAGGGCTCGGGGTTTTTGTCCATACCGCAGCCGCGGTTTTGCCATTTTTCCCGGAGGGTAAAAAAGCCGCCTATGTCGAGGGTCCACCAGGGAAGGCCGCTCATGCTGAGGTTAAGCCCTTCGCATATCTGTTTTTTCAGGACATCCCACCGGGCGCTGGTATCCCCGGACCAGAGCACCGCCCCGTAACGCTGGGAACCCGCCCAGCCGGAACGGGTCAGGTTGAGGACCCGCTTTTCCTCAGTTTCCGCCCGCTGGTTTTCGTAGATCCCCCGGGCGTGCTCCAGGGCGTAGCAGTTTGCCAGCGCCGGGTCCAGGTACTTCTTGTGCTC
>JAITJI010000037.1 GCA_031279015.1 Spirochaetaceae bacterium | reverse complement strand
CGGTTGTGGGGAAGTTTTACCGGTTTTCTTATACTATATCCGGTATTGACTGATTTACAAGGCAGATGGGGTGTCAGTCACCTTTTTCGGGCGGTCTTCGCGCAGGATCTTGAATTATTTTCCGAATTGTGGTATATATTTTCGATATCCGGTGAAATTCAGGTTATTTTGAGGGATTTTACCTGTGATTCTTTAAACCCTAAAGCTCCCCCCGCGAACCGGTGAGCGGGCTCTTGGGTATTAAACCCTTCGCTACGAATAAACGGGGGGATTTGAAGCGTCGCCCCCGCCGACTAAAGGGAGGAAAAGGGCGCAGGACGCGCCCGTCAGGGGACGCCGCATCCCCGGGTTTTCAAAGCTCGGCCAGGGTGTAGAAATTGACGCTCACCGTTCCGGTCATGCCGTAATCCTGTACCTCCCAGGCAAGCATACGGGGCTTCCCGTTCCAGAACATTCCGGAAAAATCCTGGATGGAGTCAAAATAGCGCCTGGTGATGAGGCGGTTATTCAGCGTACTACTCACCTCTACCTCCACGATATTCTCTCCCGGCTCCACCAGGGCGCTGATATCCACCTCCAGCCGGGCATAATCCACTCCGGGGGCCTTCTTTCCGTTCACCTTTACCGCCACACTGTTCCCATGGGCGCTTCCAATCTTCAAGACCGCCCCATTCCGCGCCCCGTACTCTTCGGGCAACGTAAACTTCGCTCGATAGTACCCCACTCCGGATACGTCCGGCCCTACTCCCTCGATCTCCCGCCAGCTCTTCAGTTTTGTTTTTCCCACTCTGATTGGGGTCTTCTTCGTTTCGTAGTACACTTCCTTCGTCACGTAGCCCAGGCCCCGGTCTTCCTCAATAAACTTCTTCGCCCCTTCGTCCCAGTCTTCCACCGTCAGATCCCATTCATCAAGTTCTATCACCTGCGGAACGGTCATCTCCTTCTTTACGGTCCGCCCATCGCTCAACTTCGCCTCATAGATCCCCCCGGCAAGGGCCTTCAACAGGGGGGTTCCTTCCCGCCGGATCACCGGGCAGCCGGCCTCTACCGCGTGGATCTCTCCCGGCCCCTTCTCCAGAGCTACCACCACCGCCTCCCCAGGCGACAGGGTCAGCGGTACTTTGGTCCGGCCCCCCTCGTGCCGGTATAAGCCTATCCCCTCGATCCGGTTCTGCCAGCAATCCACCAGGTACGGTTTTCCTTCCCCCTCGATACTTATTGTGAAGCTGAAGGGACCGCTCCCGGGAGCAGCGGACGGCGCAGCCCTCAGATGCCCGCTGTCGGTGTACATGTAGTGGTATATGTACACATACTTTACTTCCCCATCGTCCCGCATCAGGGTCAGAATCTTTGGGTTCGGCTGTTCAAACCCCGCACGGGGCTGTACCCCCAGATCCCGCAGTGTTTTCAGCGTGTCCTTCTGGTCTTCCAATTCCCGGACTGTGGGTTGTTTCTTCAGTTCTTCGATGATCTTTTCCAACTCGTCATCCAGGTTGTCGTTGTAGGGCGTTTTTCCCGCGGCCTTCCGGTGGGTGACGTAGATCTCGTTCCGCACCGCCTCGGTAACCCCGTTCACCAGGATCACCCGGAGACCCCCTTTAGCCCATTCCAGTATCTTCTTCGCGGCAGAGAGGGGGAGGGCCTCCTGGTAGATGAGGAGTACCCGGTAGCCCGGCCCCCGGGGGTTTATCTCCCCATCTTTTACATCTACCTCAGGCTCTTCCAGAAGCTGGGGGGCCGCATAGTCCCAAGTGTAGCCGGAATCCTGCAAGTCCATATCCTGCCAGTAAAGGCCCCGTCTACCCCTCAGGTACATCGTCTCGTAGATCACCTTTTCGGGGATGCCGTTTACCCGGTGCATCTTACAGTTAAAGTGATAGTCCAGGCGGAGCATGAGGATGTCCCTCCGGGGGACACCCCGCCGCAGGATCATCTGAAACCGGGCCAGCATATCCGTCCAGTCCTTGTAGTGCCGCCAAGCCGGCTGGCGGCGGTCAAACCGATCGGCAAATACCGGCAACATGCCCTCGTGCCCCGGCCAACGGGTGGAATCCTCCGCCCCCGCTATGCTGGAATAGCCGTGCAGCACCGTCCGCGATACGCCGGAGGCGAATTGGGTAAATATGATCTGATTGAAGAAGTTAAGGCCCATCATATAATTGTGCCGGTGGGCTCCGGTCTCGCTGGAATAGACCTTGTTGAAGAGGAACGCCAAGCCCGCAAAGGCGCGGTAGCCCTCGGGCTGGCCGGCGAATTCAAAGGACTCCGTCTCTATGCCGTCTACGTACTTGCCGGGGATGGATATCTCGTAGGGCATACCGTAGGAAATCTCGGACCTCAGGGTCATACCCGCCTTGTGGAGCCAGTCCCGGAAGGGCTTGAGCATGTTGTCCCGATAGAGTTCGGTCTGTACCTGGCAGAGATCGTTCCGCACTTTTTCGGTAAATTCGTTGTTCTGGGATTCGTAGTAGTGATGATGGAGCCCGATCATCATCCGGTTGTAGGGCCGGATAACGAAAGGCAGATAGGGGGTCAGGTCGTAACCCCGGCGTCTTCTGAATTCATCCAGCAATGTGTAGCCCCAAAACTGTCCGCCCTTGCCGTAGGTTACCAACTCAAGGGAGTCCATATACATCTGTATACGGCCGTTGTCCCTAATGAGCTGTTTCATCTCCGGGGTAAGCACTACCTGATCCCAGTAATCCGTCAGGGCGTCCACCCCGTAGCGGTCCATATAATTCACCGTGTAAGCCGGTCCTTTCGCCGGGGTCGATGTCTGCCCGGTGCCGTGGAGCCAGAAGGTCAGAAGTTCGTAAATACCGTCGGCCGGGGCGGTCCAGGTGAGACATCCATCCTTCACCTCGCCGGTGAGTACTATCATGCTGTCTTTGTCCAGGACGGCTCCCAACTCGGTTCCGGAAAGACGTTTCCCCGCCACTACCGCCACCAGAATCAGGTCGCGGACCGAACTCCGAGGGATCTCCACCCGGTTCAAGGGACCCTTCCGGGTCTGTCCCGCCGCCACGGTTTCAAAGGCCGCGTCGAGTTCCTTGGCGGCGGATTTATCGTCCGGCAGTATGGTGATGAGGTTTGCCGTAGCCCAGTTCGTCCCGCTGGTTACGCTGGCCCCCATCCGCCGCTTCGCCGCCTCGCTCAGAATCAGCCGGGAATCGTGGACCCACTCCTCGGAACCCCAGCCGTACCGGGAATGATCCGCCCCATGTTCGTCCAGGGCCAGGAATTCCACCGCCCCGAATCCGGCGTTATAGATCAGATCTATCTCCTTCTTCAGGGTTTCATCGGTGTGGAATCCCTCCGCCAGCCACCACCGTACCTCGGGCCAGTATTGAATATCCGGCTTACCCAAATTCTTTTTTAACCATTCCATAAATTTCCCCGTTCGTTTTGTTATGAACCCGCAGGGCCCGGTTAAAAAATATCCCTGTATTCGCCTTTTTTATACATACAGGGCCGTTCCCAAGGTTCCGTCAGCACCGGCTTTTCTGTCCCCGCCGAATCCTTGAGCATGTGCCACAGGGAGGGGTGGTACCAATGGCCGCTGAAAAACCCGGCGTCGTGGCCGATGGTAACCCGGTAGTCATTGAGGAGGCTCAAGATAACGTTGGCGCTGTTCTCGATGTTGATGAGCGCCTTTCCTTCGGGAGCGGAGGCGTCGCCGCCCTTGGTAAACAAGGCGATGTTGTCGCTGTTGCGGATCAACAGGTCCGGACTGTTACACTCGCTCTTTAAACCGTAGACGGCGATGTTCCGGCTGTCCAGAATTTCCATCTCGTAATCGGAACGGGAATGTTCGGGGTTACAGGCGTAAATGGCAAAGGGCTGATGTGAACCCCGGATGCTTAGTATCCGGTAATCTTTCCCGCCCTGGGTAATGTCGCACCAAAAATTGTACCACTTCCCTCCGCCGTTACCGCTGACTATAATCCAGGGCCCGCTCCGTTCCCTGGTCATCCAGGTTATCCGGTAACCGGGATCGGCGTAAAAGGCGAAGTTCCGCAGTACCGAATCGCCGGCGCAACGCCAATGCAGGGCATACACCCGGGGCATTTCCCGGGAAGTAACGATGCCGCAGTAGGCCAGGACTACCGAGGCCTGGGGAACATCGGGGGTATCCAGGGCGGGGACCGGCCCCGGGGATTTGGTAAACTCAGCGCCGCTTTCCTGGGTTACAAGGATCTGAGAAAGGTTCTGGGCAACGCCGATGAGCTTGGTATCGGCCCGGAGTTTCAGGGGGCCGGTGACGCGGTAATAACCTTTTGGAAGGAAGACGTATCCGTCCCCGGCCTTGTCTATGGCCCTTTGGAGCGCCGCGGTATCGTCGGCCCGTCCGTCCCCGGCGGCCCCCGCCTGTTTGACATTGTGTTCCAGGAGTTCATGCCAGAGGGGCAGATGGTAACGGTGTTTGGAGAGCAGATCCGCCGGAGGGGACGTTCCCTCCTCCCCTCCCGCAAGCCATGTCCGAGAATCAAGGCGCTTTCCGTCCAGGTAGAGGGGGGCCTTGTATACGCCGCCCCACATGGGCATGGAATCAATGCCGTGGGCGAATTCCCCGAGCCTCGTCCAGCCCCGGGGGTTTCCCGGGGCTTCGGAACCGTCCGGGTTCAGGACGCAGTGGGAGGCGCGATTAAAATAGCAATTACGAAGGTAAAGGCTCTCCCGGGAACTGACGGCTGCCTGTATCGTACCGGCGGCGGGTTCCTTGTCGAATTCAACAATACAGTCAATCAGGGAAAGCTGCCCCTGTTCCATCAGTTCGAAGCCGCCTCCCAAAGAGACCACCGGGGGTTTCATACTGTTGCTCATGATATGGCAGCCCACAAAGGTAATGCCCTGTTTCGCCCCGGCCATGACGGCGTGGTTTTTCTGGTGATCGAACACAAAGCCTTCTATCACCGAGCCGGGGGTGCCCCTGGAAACATCGATGCCAACCCTGCCGCCGATGATGCGGTTCTGTGAATGGCTGCCCCCGTTGCCCGCGGAACCCCAGATACCGCAGTAACCGTCCCCCGCATTGATCGTACAGTCCTCTATGGAACAACCCTGGGCGGCGTAAAACCTTACCCCCATGGCGCCGGCATTGCCTTCCCCTACAGTGATGTTAATACCGGTGATCATATTGCCGATGCTGGCCGGCGCGGTCTGCGCGTAAAGCTCGGAATGTTTTCCGTAATACACATCGATCACCGGCTTGGGCGCATCAGGAAAGCCAAAACCGGCGGAGGATGGAGCCAGGAAAATTTCAGGCCGCCGGATTGCGCCCCCCTCCTCCCGGCGCTCACCCATCATTACCACCGGGTACATCCGGGCGGTAACGCGGTATTCCCGGTAAGGGTAATCGTCCCACCAGATAAACTGCTGGGCGCGGAGCGTATCGTGTATAAGATACTTCCCCAGGGGAAACCAGCAAACCAGATGATACCGCTGGGCGGTACGGATGGCCTCGTTGAGCGCCTCGGTACAATCGCACTCTCCCCGTGGATCGGCGGAAAAAGGCGGGGCGCTCACATCAAGAACCCCCAAATCCGCGTAGGGCTGATCGCCGAAATTGGGGGGCGGCTTGAACCGCAGCCCTCCGGCGTAGGGCTCAACATCAGGCTCCCGGCTTGGCGGGGGGGTCCAGTCGTAGTAGAGCTGGGATCCATAGTTAAAATTCAATCCCGCTTTATCATTCATCATGCTACTCCTTTACCGATCCTATCAGTACCCCCTTGGCAAAATACTTCTGCAAGAAAGGATAGATGCAGAGGATAGGCGCCGTTGAGATGACAATAGTACAG
>JAITJI010000127.1 GCA_031279015.1 Spirochaetaceae bacterium | reverse complement strand
CAGGGATCGTCATAGGCGGGCAGCAGGATTGCCTTGCCCATGGCCGCGTCTACCCTGGCGATGCCGGGAATGTCGGTGACGGCAGCCTCCCCGTCGGGAATGGTTGGCGACTGGAGGTTACTGCTCAGGAGGTCTCCGTATTCACTGAAAAAAGACACCCGGTAGAAATTTACGCCATTACAGTAGGTGGAAAGGGCAATCTTGATATCCTGCTTTGCCTGGGTGATAAAAACCTTTGTCTGCCCGTTCCGTTCTGCCCGGGTAAGGGTTGTAATGGCTGAGAGGACCTTGCTGTCCGAAAGGAGAAATTCGGTAATAAAAGTCATGGGCCGTACGATTTCATCCAATTGGTGGGACATATTTTTACTCAGTATATCCAGATCCTGACGGGAAAGGGTTTCCAGATGTTTCAGGTTGTAAATTTCAAAGATAAAGGCCACCAGGGTTATAAGGCCGGTAACAACAAGAGAATAGGTAAATATAAGCCTGGTCCTGAACCGCACGGGGTATCCTCTTGGCATTTAGTATAGGACATTAAATTTTGTTTGTACAGGAAGAATCCTGGCGAAAAACCTTTGTGCTGGATTTTTCAGTTCTGATTATTATATTTTCTATATACAACGGCTGAATTGGGGTTTTATAATTTTTTCAATACTATATTAAGGAGAAGGTAAAAGATGAAGACAAAACTTTTTGTTGTTCTGTTGATCCTCGCCGTTTGCATGGCGGGATACGCCGGAGGCGGTTCCCAGGCCCAGTCGTCAGGGGGAACGGGGAGCGCCCCAAAGACCGTGGTTACGGTGTTAATGGATAAGGATACCAATTTTGTCGGCGCCGAGGCGGTCCTGAATGCTGCGGCGGCAAAGTTTGGGGTTGAACTGGAACTGGAAATCCGGCCCGGCGGAACCGAGGGAGACAATATTATAAAAACCCGGCTTGCCACGGGAGATATGTCGGATATCTTTATCTATAACACCGGTTCCCTGCTCCAGGCCATCAATCCTGAACGGAGCATTGTGGACCTGACCGACGAGCCCTGGATGTCCAAGGTGACGGATTCCTTTAAAACCGCCGCTTCCGTAAAGGGCCGGGTCTATGCCATACCCTTTGGTTCAACCAGCGTCGGCGCATGGCTCTACAACAAGCGGGTGTACCGGGAACTCGGCCTCCAGGTGCCCCATACCTGGAAGGATCTCCTGGCCAATCTGGACAAGGTCCAGGCCGCCGGCAAGATAGCCCTCATCGGATCCTACAAGGACAGCTGGACCTCCCAGCTTATCGTCCTGGGAGATGAGTACAATGTAAAGACTGCCCAGCCAAACTATCCGGCAGATTATACTGCCAACAAGCTGAAGATCGCCACCACCCCCATCGCATTACGGAGTTTTGAAAAACTCTGGGAATCCCGAAAATACCTGAACAGGGATGTGGTTGCCACCACCTACGATCAGGGCCTTGAACTAATCGCCACCGGTAAGGGGGCGCATTATCCCATGCTGGGGGGCTTAAACAATATCCAGATCAATTACCCCGAATACATCAACGACATCGGGGTCTTCGGTCAGCCCGGGGATGATCCCGATAAACACGGCCTTACCGTATGGGAAGCCGGCGGCTGGTATATTTACAAGAACAGCCCCAATGTGGAGGTCTGTAAGAAGATCCTGGAGTTCTATATTTCCCAGGAGGGGATCGATATCTACGGTTCCAAGTTAAAACCCGAGGGCCCCTATTCCGTCAAGGGGATCAAACTCCCCGCGGATTCCTATCCTGCGGTACTGGAAATGCAGACCTATTTTGACGCGGGCAAAACCGCCCCGGCCCTGGAGTTTGAGTCCCCGGTCAAGGGGCCAAACCTGGAGCAGATCTGCATCGAAGTCGGTACGGGAATCACCGACCCCCGGGCTGCGGCCGCCGCTTATGATGCGGATGTGCAGAAGCAGGCGGTACAGTTGAATCTGCCGGGCTGGTAAAAAACAGCGCCAAAGTCTGCGGATTTTGGCGGCATCGGAGGAGGGGGTGTTTTCATGGCCCCCTCCGAAGAACTGCGTGTGAATTCGCTCCCCAGCGGAGCGGTCCAGGGAATGACATGCCCTTTGATCTGGTTCTGAGATGTGATATTTTGGAACCGTCTGTTTTGGTTGCGTTGCTTCCCTGTAGGTTGTAAATGTCTTATGGGGGAATCGGTGCAGAATAAAATTTACAATCAATGGTTTTTAGCGCCTCTGTTGCTTGTCTTTGGTGTATTGTTCATACTGCCTACTATTATTTCATTTTATTTCAGTTTAACCGTATGGACTCTGTTTGATTTCCGTTTTGTCGGACTGTACAATTTTAAAACTTTTTTTTCTGAATATTCTCTCCGGATCGGGGTGCAGAACACCCTGGTGTATGCTGTGTTGACCTGTGGTTTTAAGGCGGTCTTTGGCCTGGGGTTGGCGGTACTCCTTACCTCGCCTATAAAAACAAAACATATCATCCGTTCCGTTTTATTTTTCCCCAATCTGGTAAGTACCATTGCGGTGGGCCTTACCTTTAGTTCCCTGATGCACCCTTCCCGGGGTTTGTTTAATGCTCTCCTGGGGAAGATCGGCATCCAGGGGCCCGACTGGCTGGGGAATACCAGTATTGCCCTTTTTTCGGTTATCATGACCGATGTATGGAAGGGGGTCGGGGTCGCCACGGTTATTTATATTGCGGGACTCCAGGCCATACCGGAAACCTACTACGAAGCCGCCTCCATCGACGGGGCCAGCAGTTTTCAGCGGTTTAGACATATCACCCTGCCCCTGGTTCAGTCTTCCATAAACACCGTTATCATCCTGGCCTTTATCGGGGGAATCCGTACCTTCGATTTAATCTGGACCATGACCAAGGGCGGTCCCGGATTCGCCACCGATACCATGGCTTCGATAATTTACAAGCAGTACGCCTACGGATTCTACGGACTATCCACCGCAGGCAATGTGGTGTTGTTTTTTTTAATAGCCCTTATCGTCTTTCCCCTCTATAGATTTCTCATCAGCCGGGAGGTTGACATATAATGAAGAAAAAGCATCGCATCCTTCTGGTGGATATAATAGCTATGTTTTTCTGCCTGGTGATCTTTACGGCGCCCTTTTATTTCATCTTCATCAACTCCGTCAAGAATCGCCGGGAAGCAGGGCTGATGAATCTGGACTGGCCAGGCTTTTTTCATTTGGAAAATTACGCCGAAGTAATTGCTACCCAGAACTATATGCTTATACGGGCCTTTTATAACAGTATTGTTATCACCGCCGGTTCCATCCTGCTGCTTGTCGCCGTCTGTTCCCTGGGAGGCTACATCCTCCAGCGGGTCAGTAACAAGCTGATGACGGGGATAAACTTTATGATCCTCACGGGGCTCATGCTGCCCCCGGCTATTCTGCCTACCATTTGGGTGATGGACCTCATAGGCATATACCGGTCCCTCTTTGGGATGATCCTGGTGGAGGTCGCCCTGAACATCCCCTTTACGGTTATGCTCTATCGGGGTTATACCGCCTCGATTCCCAGAGAGATTGAGGAGGCCGCCTATGTAGACGGTTGTAATTCGGCGCGCCTCTTTGGTCAAATTATTTTCCCTCTGCTTCTGCCGGTCACCGCTACCGTAACGGTGCTTTCATCGGTCAACATCTTTAACGACTTTGTTAATCCCCTCTACTTTCTGCCGGGAGGTAAGAATCCTACCGCCCAGCTAACCCTGTATAACTTTATGGGCCGGTATGCAAGTTCCTGGAATCTGCTTTTTGCCAACGTGGTATTGATCACCATTCCGCCTCTGCTGTTGTTTATCTTCTTTAACAAGAAGATCATCGCCGGTATTACCGCCGGTGCGGTGAAGGGGTGATCTGCCGGAAATACCGGAGTTGACCGGTCTGTCCGGCTATGGTTCTTAAATCATCTGCAGGGTGGTATACCATGCCGATTGCTATCTTGCTGGTTAACCATATAGAGAATCCTCTGGGGTTTGAACTCAGCGCCGTTCCCCGGCTCTCCTGGATTCCGGAATTCCCGGGGGGAGGATATTCTTTCCCGGGTGGAACTTGCCCGGGATGAGGCCTTTACACAGATCCTGTGGGACAGCGACCTGCGGGGGGATCTCAACAGCATCTGTTGTCCCCTGCCCTTCAGGGAATGGCAGCCCCGGAGGCCTATCTGTCGCAGCAGGCGGAACCGGCACAGGAATAAACCGCCGTGTATTTTTTTCTATATGGAAGACGGGGTTCTTAACGGTAGCGTATCAGGCCCCCGTTTCTCAGGATTCTCCAGGCCTCGGGGGCGTTTTCCCTGCCAAGGATGTTTGTCAGTTCCGTAAAAAACGTCCCTTCCGTCATGCCGGGCTGGCGGCTTATTCCGCTAAGCAGCGATACTGTTCTTTCCGCCGCGTCGCCGGGGCGGCCTATCCTGAGCCGGTGTTCCCCGAGTCTCCAGCGCCACCACAGATACGCCCTTCCTTCCCGGGTCTTAATCAGCGGCTCTGAACCGAGAAACAGAAGCCGTCCCGGCGCCGCCCCCTCTCCGCCCTTTCCCCCGGGCTTCCTCCCTTCATCCATTCCCTGTTCCGGGACTGCCGCCCGGTCCCGGTCCCGGTCCCGGGCATAGGCGTCAAGCAGCATGGGTACGGTCCGGGGAGAGACCGTTGGAGCGGGAACCGCAAAGGGGAAGGCCTGCTCAACAGGGCTTCTCAACCCTGCTTTGGATTTTTCCATCCATGATGCCAGGAGCCGGTCCAGGGGTTCACCGAACCGGTCAAAACCATCCTCCCCGGCAAAACGGAGATCGTTGTAACCAAAGAGTTCCCCCGGTGTACCAAAGGCCGCGCCGAGGGGACCCCCGGCGGCGGCCCCCTCGGTGAGGATGGCGGTATCTTTGGGTTCCGGTATCAGGTCCGTAATCGTAAGTCCCTCATGCAGCCCCCGCTTCCATTCGGCGTAGATTCGGGAGTGCCGGGTGAGGACAAACTTATGCCAGAAGGCCGAATCCAGGAGCCCCTCCGCAAAGATCTGCCGCAGGATCTCCGCCGAATCGATGATCTCCTGAACGGTTTCATCCCAATACCCGTAGATAAGGTAGCCATGGGTGAGGATCCCCTGCTCCTTAAAGGCCGCGCAGGAACGGACCGCCTCTCTTAAACCGATCCCTTTGCCAATCCGCTTAAAACCGGCCTCCGTGGCAATTTCGATGCCCCCGGAAACCCCCACCAATCCCCCTGCCGCAAGAAGGGCTGCGGTATCGGGACTGAAATTTTCTTCAAACCGGATGTTGCCCCAGAAGATGAGGGGGAGCCCTGCCTCCCGGTTCAGTTCTGCAAAATGGATCAGGGAAGGGACAGGAGCGGCCTCATCCACCAGGTGTACCCCCCGGACGCCGGTCTTTTCCGCCTGATCGAGGAGGTGCCGGAAGAGGGCTTCAGGCGGGACCGGCCGGAAGGAGCGGATATAATCGAGACCGACGTCACAAAAGGCGCAGTTATGCCAGTAACAGCCGTGGGCCAGGTAGGCCTTGAGCCAGTGGCCGTCGGTCCAAAGGCGGAACATGGGGTTAGAGTCGTCCGCTGCGTAGAGATACTGCGAGAAGTCAACACCGCCATAATCGGGGAAAACCGTCCCGGTTGCCCTGCGGTCAGTTTTAAACCCCCGGGAAAGACCGGTGTTCCCGGCGGTTTTTTCGCCATCTTTTGCCCTTTCCCCAGGCAGGGCCGTTCCGGTTGACCCGACGATTCTGCCGTTCCTCCCTGACCGGTACAGGGTCTTGTACAGTACCGGGTCTTCCGGGTCCCGGGGGGTTCTCCCTTCTTCAAGGTGTTCCAGAATGGCTTCCAGCGATCCGTAGCCCCGATCAAAGGAAAGGTAGTCAAAAAAATCAAAAAATTTCCGGGATTGTATAAACCGGAGATCCGTGTTGACATACCCGCCGCCGGCCACGGTGACAACCCGGCCGCCAAAATACTGTTTTGCCGATTCCGCGCAGGCCAGGGCCCCCGCAAGACAACCTGCAAAGGGAATGGTTACCCCCAGGAGGAGTCCTTCCCCCGGTACATCCACAGCAGCGATACTGCTGCGGACAGCGCTGCTGTTTTTGGCGCCATTGCTGTTTTCATCAGTAATGCTGTTTTGACCGGCATTTCTGATAAACCCTTCCGTCTCCTGCCATTCGGCCTCCAGGAAGGGACGGTAAAAGGTACGCAGGATATACCCGTTACGGTCCGCCGCCACCCGGGAAAAGTCCCGCAGGCCGGATGCAGGGGATTCGGCGTACCGTATCAGGGCAAAGGACGGGTCGAGGGTACGGCTGATAAAATCCGCCATATCTGCCAACAGTTTTCCTGCCAGGATGGCTGCGGAATCGGGATCTGATTCCCCCATGCCGGCGGAGGCTAGGTGTGCATCGTACCGGGGACCGCCGGGAAGGACTCCGTTGGTCAGAGTGAGGAGGTGTCCGAACTCACGGTCCCTGCCCCGCAGGAAGGCGATAAGCCGATCAATAGAGGACAGCCAGCGGTCCTCTTCAGACAGAAACCTTTCGATATGGTACAGGGTTTTTTCAGCCCCCCGGCCATTCCCCCTGCCGGGACCGGGACTCCGTCCCGAATCCCGGTATGCCTTCCGGGCATCGGCAAAGATCCGTTGAAGCCCCCTCTTGCAGAATATCCGTTCAAAGAGGCCGATGGAGTGGTCCCTGGTCCGGGTCCTGTACCCCCGATCTTCCAGGAAAGATTTCAGGTAATAGACGGCGGGGTAGGGGGCGTTAAGCTGTACAAGGGGAGGTTGAATCAGGGAGACAACCATACCGGGGGCCGCCCCTGCAGAGCCGGGCTTCATCCGATCCTCCTCTTTGGCAAAAAAGAGGGACACTGGCGTCCGGTGGCGAGAAACACCTCAACCGACGGCAGATTCCGGCATTTAAGGTTAAACAGGCCGCAGGACCGGGGAAAGGCAGGATCCCAAGTAACCTTAAAATAAGCGCACCTGAGGCAGTTGGGCCGTCCGGGGGCTCCCCTTTGGGCATCGGCGGAATCGGGGCTCATAGGGCTACTGTATACCAATCGGCGTTCCTGCAAAAGTCCCGGTTCCGGCGCCTGTATCCCGGCGTGTCGGTTCTGCCGCTATCTTTTAGCGGTACTCTATCTGTGGTATCATTTTCTGTGATTCATGGAAGGAGATATTTATGGAGGAAAATGATGGAAATGAAGGCGCTTGTAATTGAGAAACCGGGAACCGCCCTGGTTAAGACCCTTCCGGTTCCGCCGGTGGGTAGTAATGATGTGCGGATAAAGGTTATGGCTTCGGGTATCTGCGGAACCGATGTGCATATCTACCGGGGGGACTACCTTGGAGGATATCCCGTAATCCCGGGTCATGAATTTTCCGGGATTGTTGATGAAGCAGGCGATAAGGTTACCCGGTTTAAGGCGGGGGATCATGTGGCGGTTGAGCCGAACATCAGCTGTGACAACTGTCCCGCATGCCTCAGCAACCGGCAGAATTTTTGTGAACACTGGAAAGCGGTAGGGGTCACCATGCAGGGAGGTATGGCGGAGTATGTGGTGGCTCCGGAGAAGGGGGTTTTTAGCATCGGCTCCCTGCCCTTCCTGCCGGGTTCCTTTGTGGAGCCCCTCTCCTGTGTCCTCCACGGGGTTGAAAGGGCGCGGATACGCCTGGCCGATAGGGTGGCGATTCTGGGGGCAGGGCCCATCGGCATCCTCCTCTCCAAGGTGATTCAGCTCCGGGGTTCAAGCGATATCACCCAGGTTGACAAGAATCAGAGCAGGCTGGAACTGGCCCGGATTTCAGGCGCCCGGAAGGTCTCTTCCTCTCTGGACGAACTGGATGTTGAAGGCTACGATGTGGTGGTGGAGGCGGCCGGTTCCGCCTTCCTCATGGAGCGGAGTTTGCAGTATGTCCGAAAGGGCGGAACCGTCCTCTGGTTCGGCGTACCCAAACGGGGCGCCGAGGTAAAACTGCCGGCCTTTACTATTTTTGAAAAGGGCCTGACGATCCTCTCCTCCTACACATCGGTGCGGAATTCGATTCAGGCGGTGCGCCTCCTTGAGTCGGGCAGGATCGATGTGTCCGCCCTGATCTCTCACAGACTCCCCCTTGAGGATTTTTCCAAAGGGGTGGAAACCATCGAACAGGGAGCCGAGGGGGTCTTAAAGGTAGTGATTCTGCCGAATGGCAAATGTTCCGGTTGAGATTGACAAGAAAAAAAGAAATCCATAGAGTTGTTGATAATGTTGATACAATTCGGCGGCGCCGTATTTACCGATTGTATCCGGTATAGGAGGAGATGGATATGGCACAGACGATTCTTGATCGTTTTAAGCTGGACGGAAAAACTGCCCTTGTTACCGGCGGGGCGCAGGGTATCGGACAGGCCTACTGTTTTGCCCTGGGAGAAGCGGGCGCAAAGATTGCAGTAGTTGATATCAACCTGGCCCTGGCGGAGGAAGCCGCTCAGGAACTGGGGAAAAAGGGGATCGAGGCCATTGCGGTTAAAGCCGATGTTACCAGTCCCGGGGATGTCCGGCGGATGGTAAAGATTGTGACCGACAAGTGGGGGTTCCTCACCATCGGGGTGAACAACGCCGGCATGGGCGTCTGGCGGGATGCCCTTACCCAGGATTTTAGTGAATGGCGGAAGATCCTGGCCCTGAACCTGGATGCGGTGTTTCTCTGCGCCCAGGCGGAGGGCTGTGAAATGGAAAAAAAGGGCTATGGGAAGATCATCAACACCGCATCCATGTCCGCCCATATTTCCAACACCCCCCAGAATCAGTGCGCCTATAACGCTTCCAAGGCCGGGGTGCTGCACCTTACCCGGAGCCTTGCTGCGGAATGGGCCCCTAAAAACATCCGGGTGAACAGCATCAGCCCCGGTTATACAAAAACCGCCCTGGTGGATAAGCTCCTGGAAACCCCGGAGGGTAAGACCATGCTTCCTAAATGGCTGGAAAAGGTTCCCCTGGGGAGGATGGCCTCTACCGATGACCTCCAGGGAGCGGTGGTGTACCTTGCATCTCCGGCATCGGATTACATGACCGGTTCGGATATCATTATTGACGGCGGGTACTGCTGCTGGTAGGGGCTTTCAACGGCGCCTTACCGGCAGGACCCGGGGATGGTCCCGCCGGTCTTGCAGATCCAGGCCAATTGGGGCGCTGCCATCCAGCCAAAAAGGAATTTCCAAAAAAGCCCGGAAGCCTTGAGAACATCAAGACTAGCCGGGCTATTCGCGTTACGGTAACCGATTGCTATCCGCTTACTTCCCGTTTGCAGCTTTCCACGCGTTGATCTGTTTCTGCATCTCCGCCGTAATTCTGTCGTTGCCTGAGTCTTTGAGTTTGGCAAGCAGCCTGGGAACCGTTACCACCGGGTCTGCGCTGCCCGTCGTCAGGCCGACGAAGTATTCGTCAATGGCGGCCTGGCACGCAGCGATTTCGCTCTTGACCGGGGTAGGGTCAAAGCTGAATCCCAGAATGGAACTGGTCATGGCCGTACTGTTGATCTCTTTTTCTTTGGCTAAATACTGCGTCGATGTGACCTCCGGGTC
>JAITJI010000084.1 GCA_031279015.1 Spirochaetaceae bacterium | reverse complement strand
CCCCGCGCCCCGGCCGCCCCCCCCCCCCCCCCCCCGAAAGTCCGTGCTCTCGACGGAATTACAGGAAAGGATCGGCCCGCGGGACCACACGTTCAAGTTGGAAAACAAATTTTGGGAATCGCCAAAATTTTCCGGCGCGATACCGCGAAATCCGTTCTCATAATGTACGGGCATACTATTTCCTTTAATCACGTGTACCGGCAAACAAGCGTCTAAAACTCCCGATAACGGATATTTTTCAAGGCCCCCATCCGAACCCTAGAAAATAAAGAACCGTAGACCAAAGTCTCCTGACTCCGGATTATCTTTGTGAGCCTTCCCATCTTTACAGCCGCCGAGGCGGTGATGACAGTGGCTGTTTCAACAAAGCCGGCCTTTCCTGCCTTTTCGCAGTCTTGGCCCTCCGTTTACAGTTACGGGGATAGTCGGGGAATTTCGCCTGCCGGGCGATCACCCCACTTCCTCTGAAATCTACTAAATCTAGTATATCATATCCGAAAATTTCTGTCAAGAGAAAAACGTCTATCCGCAGCAATTCTCAGTTTAAAAAGGTAACACCCCAAATCGGTAGAAATGTGAGCCTGTCCCAAAACTAATTGACTGTGCGCTCACGTTCCCGGCATAGCCGGGGGCACGGTTTTGGGACAGGCTCGTGCAGTTTTTCAGGCTTTCAGCCTTGCAAAACCGCGAATTTCAAGGTTGCTTTCCCAAAATTTCAGTTTTGGGAAAGCCTCATGTGTATGAAAAAACAGATAGTAACCAAGATAAAACATTCAAATCGTCGTTTTCAGGCTTTTCCTGCGTGAAAAAATTCTAAACTGAGAATTGCCGGTCTATCTGGGGCGGATACTGCTCACTCCCGCTTCCCGTCTGGTACTATTTAAAACCGCTGACATCCAGTTGTTCAATCGCTTCAACGATAAAATGAACCAGGCGATCTTTGGCAATCCAATCCCGTAAATACGCCGGAAACAATAAAGGGTATCCCGGTCTACATTGACAAATCGCGCACTCATGAGGTGATTTTACCGGATAGTTTTCTTTTTTGACGATCCCCCGGCGGAAGAAGCGCGACAGGCTGCTAGGTAAAAAAGTAAACGCCGATGCCCCGGTTTATCCTTGTGTAATTCTTGAAAAATATTGTCTTTTTAAGATAAAATGGTTTTTTATATGAATAAACCATATATGATGCCGGTTTCCGGGGCCCTGCCGGACCTAAAAATCCCCGAACCCCGGATCTCGAAATTGATGATATTCCTCATCAAGGTACTTGGCCGAGTCTATCTTTTCCTTTTTTACGGCGTGGCCAGGGTGCTTTTGCGGGGGGAAAAGGTGCTTTTTGACGCTTTTAAGCGATCCCTGGAGGGAAAAAGCCGGTGTATTATCGCTTTTCGTCATCCCAACGGCGGAGAACCCCAGTTTTTGACCTGGTTTTTTCTCTGCAAGCTCAAGGCATTGGCCGCCCGCTCGGGGGTCCGGTTCCCCCGGCGTCCCCATGCCGTTTTTGTATACAGCTATGAAGTGGCCCGCTGGGGAGGATGGGTAGCCCGGTTTGTTATGCCCCGGGTAGGCGCCATGCCCATTCATCATTCCAAGGTAGATTCCCAGGGGATGACCAGGATATACAAGGCTATTGTGGACGGTCCCTTTCCTCTGGCTCTGGCGCCGGAGGGACAGGTTTCCTATACTACCGATTCCGTACCCCGGCTGGAACAGGGGGTTATCCGTATTGGCTTTGCCGCCGCGGACCGAATGTCCAAGGCGGAGAAACCGGCGCCGGTGGAGATTCTGCCTATATCGGTTTATTATCGTTTCGGTTCCTGGGGAAAATTCACCCTGGAACTCCTCCTCAGAAAAATTGAAAAAGCAACCGGATTCAGGCGGAGGGGGAAGGCCGTTCTTCCCTTTGCGGAACGGCTCCGGGTATGCCGGGATCACATCCTGGCGGTTAACGAAAAACGTTATTGTATCAAGATGGACCCGGCTCTTTCTTTTGAGGAGAGGATCGATGCGGTGATCGTCGCCGCCCTGGATTCCGCCGAAAAAATCCTGGGAGTTCGATCCTCCGGGAACCATTTTGCCCGGATATACGGCCTGCGGCAGATATGCTGGGACCGGATCGTCCTGCCGGGGGTGGATAGCCTGAGCAATCTTTCGGGGATCGAGCGGGAGGTTACGGACCTTCTTGCGGGAGAAGCCTGGTATGCGGGCCGCCACCTTGAGATAGTAGATTTCTCCTGGTACTTCCGGGTGCCCTTGCCGGCGGATGACGCCTCCCTGCACCACAAGATCGAATATGCCCAGAATTTATGGGATTTTGCCAACCGTACCATGGGGGGCGCCTATGCTAACCGGATCAGTATCTTCCCCCGGCGGGTTATCATTCATGCCGCCCCTCCCATTAACCTTACCGAACGGCTTCCTGCCTATAATAACGACAAAAAATCCGCCATCAACAGCGCCATGGCGGATCTAAAGCAGGCCTATATGGATTGTATTGAGGAGATAACCTAATATACCGGACAGTAATCCATGTGGGTTTACTTAAAAGGGGAGGTCTGTCCCCAGGAGCTGCCCTCACAGAGGTCTGACCCCAGAGGTCTCCGAGCGGGGTCAGACCCCAAAGTAAACGCCTATAGGGGTCTGTCCCCAGGAGCTGCCCTCACAGGGGTCTGACCCTACAGGTCTCCGAGCGGGGTCAGACCCCACAGCAAACGCCTATAGGGGTCTGTCCCCAAGGGCTGCCCTCACAGGGGTCTGACCCCACAGGTCTCCGAGCGGGGTCAGACCCCACAGCAAACGCCTATAGACGGTAATCCATGTGCGTTTACTTTGGGATGGGTGCAGCGGATGGAACAGGGCCGGGCGGCGCATTGCTGAATTTGCCGGGTTTTGGTACACTGCTTCCATGTCCCAACAATTAGACAGGTTTACGGGCCTCCTGGAAGATATCTTTGAGCTTAAAAAATCCGATCTGGACTTCGGCATCTACCGGATACTGAACATCCGCCGGAAGGAAATCCTCCAATTCCTGCGGGAAGACCTTCCCGCGAAGGTGGAGGCCATTATCGTCCCTGACGCGGAAGACCGGGAAAAACTCAG
>JAITJI010000080.1 GCA_031279015.1 Spirochaetaceae bacterium | reverse complement strand
CGCTACCTCCAGGAATTCGCGGGGTTTCCCGCCTATGCCCATACCAGGACAGAATACTTTGCCGACGGAATTCCCTTTTTTCACCGGATACTTGAGGAGATGGAAAAGGCGGAACGGTATATCTTTGTGGAATTTTTTATCCTCCGGCAGGGGAAGATGCTTGACCCCATACTGGACATCATGGAGAAAAAGGCAAAGGCGGGAATGGATGTACGGATCTTCTACGATGATGTGGGCTGTTTTATGTCTCTGCCGCCGGATTTTAAAGAGCAGCTTGAACAGCGGGGCATACAGTGTATTGTCTTTAACCCCTTTAAGCCCATCCTCTCATCGGAACAGAACAACCGGGACCACCGCAAGATCATCTCTATAGACGGGAAAGTTGCCTTTACCGGGGGGATGAATCTGGCGGATGAGTACATCAATGCCTATGAAAAATACGGTTACTGGAAGGATGCAGCGATCCTCCTTGAGGGGGAAGCGGCATGGTCCCTTACCCTTATATTTCTGCAGATGTGGAATACAAACAGGAAAGAGCGGGATGATTACGCATGGTTTTATCCCTGGAAGGATACTCCCTGTAGGGTTGAATCCGATGGCTATATCCAGCCCTATGCAGACAGCCCCATTGATGATGAAAATGTGGGGGAGCATGTGTACATTCAGATCATCAACAACGCCAAACGGTATGTGTACATCAATACCCCTTACCTGGTGGTGGACGACAATCTCCTCTCCGCCCTGACCCTGGCCGCAAAAAAAGGGATTGATGTACGGATAATTACTCCCCACCGCTGGGATAAAAAGGTAGTGCAGATCACCTCCCGGTCATACTACCGCCAGCTGGTTCTTGCGGGGGTCAAGGTCTATGAGTATTTAAACGGTTTTAACCATTCCAAAACCTTTGTATCAGACGACAAGGTTGCTACCGTGGGAACCACCAATCTGGATTTTCGCAGCCTCTATCTGCATTTTGAGGTTGGGGTTTGCATCTATAAAAACCGGGCCGTCCAGGCGGTAAAGGAAGATTTTCTGCGGACCATCCCCCTTTCCCACCGGATAACCCTGTCCGACTGCGCCCGGAATGTGATTCAGCGCTTTGTCCAGGATGTGCTCCGCCTCTTTGCGCCCCTCATGTGAGGGATGGCCGGCGGAACCGGCAGGGAGGAGCTCATCTTAGGGTCCGGAATTCTTCGCTTACCTTTTCAAACATATCGGTTAAAAGGGGATCAAAGTGGGTTCCCCTGCCTTCCAGAATGATCTGTACCGCTTCTTCATGGCTAAAGGCCTTTTTATAGGGCCGTTCCGAGGTAAGGGCATCGTAGACATCGGCGATAGCCATGAGCCGGCCCTGGATCGGGATCTCATCCCCCTTTTGTCCCAGGGGATACCCCTGACCGTTCCACTTTTCATGGTGGCTTCCCGCCAGGATCTTGGCATAATCGAGAAAATCACAGGCGCTGGTTCCGGCCTCAATCTTTTCAATAATCTTTACCCCAAAGGTGGTATGCTGTTTCATATTATCAAATTCCTCTTTTGTAAGGGGCCCGGGTTTTTTGAGAATTTGATCGCTGATAGCGATTTTACCCACATCGTGAAGTTGGGAGGACTGGAGGAAGAGTTCAATATCCAGGACTGAGAACAGCTCCGGGTAGAGCCCCTGATCCAGCAGGGCGTTCACCAGAATTCGCAGCCCCCGCTGGGTACGTTCAATATGGCCGCCGGTGATATCGTCCCTGCATTCCACCAGATCCGCCACGGTTTTGAGGATGGCATTCTGCAGTTCCAGGACCGTATGGGTTTTTTCGGTGACCATCTGTTGCAGGTTATCATTAAAATTTTGCAGTTCCCGCCGCTGGATCTCCAGGGTTTTGTTCTGGACGGTCAGCCTCTTCTTTTGGTCCTCTACCAGGAGGTGCACCTCAATGCGTTTGCGCAGGAGAGGCGGCGAAAAGGGTTTGGCGATATAGTCTATGGCCCCCAGACTCAGACCTTCAAATTCACTGTCAGGATCGTCTTTGCCGGTTAAAAAGACGACGGGAATATCCCTGGTTCTCTCCTTCTCTTTGAGAAGCTTGATAGCCTCATATCCATCCATTTCCGGCATATTGATATCCAGCAGGATCAATGACGGTATATTGCGTTCCAGGAGTTCAAACATTTTTGCCGCCGAAGGAGCGGTATATACATCATAGGTATCTACCAGGGCATTCTTGCCAATTTTTAAGTTGGCAATATTGTCATCAACCAGCATAATTACAGAGTGTTGATCTTCCATAATACATCTCCGTCTTTTTATTGCGGACCGCTTTTAAGCAAACTATTAATTAGCTCGCCAGCCTCTTTGAATTCCGACACAAGGATATGATCTGCCATTAAGGATACCGTTTCCCGTGTTTTTTCGTCCAGTACCATACCGTTAAGATCGTCTATTATGGCATCAATTTCCCGGATATTTTCAACCTTAAGCGCTTCCTGCAGCCGCAGCAACATGGCCGGGTCAGGCCCTGCGGTGTCCGGCTCCACCGCCGGCGAGTCCCCCTTCTCCGTTGTCCCGGTTTCTTTTTTGGCGGCTGCCGGAAGATGCGTATTTTCCAGGACTTCCTGTATGTCTTCGATCAGAGCGGAAAGGGTGTTCCGGAAATTGTCCAGATTTTTTTTGATGCTCTGGATATCACCCTGTTTCCCCGCCATCTCCAGGATAGTGGCCTTTTCCGCTATTTCCGCCGCGCCGATGCTGGCAGAGGCGCTTTTCAGGGCGTGCACCTGGGTGACAAAGAGGGGCAGGGTTTCCTGGGTGGGAATATCTTTTAACAGATCCAGCCGCTTCAGCACATCCTTGTAGTAGAGGAGCAGTACCTCCCGGTAGCTTTGCTCTGAACCGCCGGTCATGCTGATCCCCCGGTTGATGTCCAGCCCTTCAATATACAACAGGGGCGGTATGGCTTCCGTTCCCTTTCCCGAATCCGTTGTGACGATCCATTTTTCCGCAGGGATCCACCGGTGGAGGATCTCCTCCAGCCTGGTGGTTTCTATAGGCTTGGCGAGGTAATCATTGAAACCCCGTTGCAGAAACATCTCCCGCATCCCCGAAATTGCATTGGCCGTAAGAGCGATAATGGGGATATTCTTAAATGTGCCGTCTTCCATGGTGCGGATGATGGCGGCTGTTTCAATACCATCCATGTCCGGCATCATATGATCCAGGAAGATCATGTCAAAGGGCTGATTCTTTACCAGTTCAATGGCCTCCGCACCGCCGGTACAAGTCTTTACATCTACCTGGTACAGAGCCAGGAGACCCTCCGCTACCTTGAGATTGGTAGTGATATCGTCTACCACCAGGATGCGGACATGCGGGGCAATCAGATGGTTTTTTTTCATCTTTTGCCATTCCATTTCCGTATAGCCGCCGTTGAGTATGTTGGCAATGGGAACGGCATAGGTAGGCATGACTACAATGGGAATGTCCATAAAGGTGCTGACTTCTCCCAGGCCTGCAATGAGGATGGTTTTTGTTTTCAGGCTCTGCGCCCGTATCTTGTTTACGGTCTCCGCCGCCAGGGACGTAGAAACAAAGGCATAGACATAGTTGTCCGAGAGGAGCTGCAGGAAAAATTCTTCCCTGTCAGCGCATAGTAATGCAGGGACATTCAGGTTTTTCAGGGTGACAAAGAGGGATTCGGCGTAGAGATTCTGCCGGTGATAGATGATAGTCTTTTTTTGCTCCGGATTTTCCACCACCGCAATGGGGGTCTCTTCGGTGAACTGCTGGGGAAGGATGGTGGTAAACACCGATCCTTTGCTGTATACACTGGATACCACAATATCCCCGCCCATGGCCCGGCAGAAGCTGCGGGAAATGGTCAGCCCGAGGCCGGTTCCCTCAATGCCCCGGTTCCGGTTCGTATCCGCCCGGACGAATTCATCAAAAAGCCCCTTTAAATCTTCCGGCTTAAGGCCGATGCCGGTATCGATTATTTCAAATGAGAGGACCACTTTGTTTTTCTCCGGCTGGGCGCTCTGGGTACTCATGGTCCCCGGGATTTGCCGGATGATAAGGTGGATATACCCCTGCCGGGTATACTTTGCCGCGTTGGAGAGGAGGTTGAGCAGAATTTGCCGTATCCGGACCTCGTCTCCGATGAGCTTGTTGGGAATGGTGGAATCTATATTGACAATAAAATGGAGGGATTTTTCGGCTATGCGAACCCGGGCGACATTGATTACGTCATTGATTAGGGACGATATGTTATAGGAAACAGGGATGATCTGCAGCTTACCGCTTTCAATTTTGGAAAAATCAAGGATGTCGTTGATGATGGCCAGGAGATTAAGACCTGCCTGTTTGATGCCGCTAAGATATTCCGCCATTTTGTACTGGTTATTTGTTTGCAGGGCTAGTTCACTCATACCAATGACCGCGTTCATGGGGGTGCGGATCTCGTGACTCATCCGGGCCAGAAAGGATGTTTTGTGCCGGTTGTCTTCTTCCGACTGCATCCTGGCGGAAATGATACGGAGCAGAATCCAGAAGAGGATCACCACCAAAACTAGTCCCAAAAAGGCCAATATGGCGGACATGATGTAAATATCCCGGTTATAGCTCTGCACCGGGGAGATTACGCCGATTATCCAGCCGTTGCGCATCCGCCTTAAAAATACCATTACCCGTATACCGCTGACGTTATTTGCCCTGTTGGCGTAGACTTCACTTTGTTGCTGCATTTTATGTTCAATTTCGGCATAGCCCTTGGAAATGGAACTCAGCTTCCGGTTGATTACCGAAGGCATAGGATGGGCAATGATTTCAAAATTTTGGTTTAAGAGAAAACCATAGCCATCCTTGGACATCTGAATGGCCGGTACGTCGTGGACAACCTCGGTCATATCCGCCGTCAGGGCAAGCACCCCCTGGGATTTCCCCCGGGCGTCAAACAGTTCCCGGGACCAGGTGATCACGATTCTGTCGGTGCGGGTATCTGCGTGGGGCATGGTAATGCCGATCTGTCCGTTCAGATCCCGGGCCGCAATGTACCAGAGCAAGGTCTCCGGATTATAGTCTGCCGGGGGTATCCATCCGGTGCCATCCAAATACTCCCCCCGGATGAAGCCGCAGAGGGAAACAAAGCCGATTATCCGGGTCTCACCGGACTTAAGCCTATCCGTAAGTCCGGTCAGAAAGGCAAGGATTTCCGCCTGGGTGGCGCCCCTGTTGATCATCTCCTCTATGGAAAAGGCCAAATTGCCAAGGATTATTCGGGGAGTCTGCATGTTGTTTTCTATACTCGCCTCTGTGGTACGCAGTGTCTCTGCAACCCCACGGGAATAGTGCCTGTGGATGATAAACCCGGCAAAGGATATACTTACCAGTATCATGATTGCAAAGGCGGCAGCTACAAAGAAAAACTGCCAAAAATTCTTTTTAAATACCAGACTCAGCTTCACCAGCATACTCCTGTAATAATACATCTACAGCGGCAATTGCCTTTTGAAATTCCGATACCAGTACGTAATCCGAAATTTCGTTAAGGGACTGCGCTGTGCCGGAACCATGCTTTCCGGAATTCAGCGCCAGCAGAATAGTGTCTACCAGGCCAATGTCTTCCACCGCCAGCGCGTCCCTGAGCCGGACCAGCGCCGCCGGAATATCGGCCCCTTCTCCGGACGCCGCTATTTTTTCCGGATTCTGTTCTTCAGGAGCCGGGTGGGTATTCTTCGTGGAGGCCTCTAAAACGGAACGGATATCCCTGGCCAAAGCCGCAAGATCCGTTGTAAAGCCTTTCAGCAGCGTTGTCATGGTTTCCCAATCACCGGCTTTTCCTGCCTCTTCAAGGCGGGAGGCGTTTTTGGATATTGCAACGGCGCCGATACTGGCGGAAGCGCTTTTTAGGGCGTGTACCTGGATGATGAAGTCTCCCGGTTCCATGGCGTCCGGCCCGGCGGGACTTCTCCGGGAGAGCCGGATAAGAAAGTCCCTGAGCAGCACCAGCCGCTTCTCCACATCTTTACGGTAGAGGGCCAGTATCTCAAGATAGGCCGCCCGGGAACCACCGGTCATGGCTATGCCCTGCTTTACATCAACACCCGCAATGACAATATCCCCGGCATCGGCGCCGTCGGGGGAGTTTTCTTCCGGGGCCTCCGTACCATTGTCAGCGGTCCAGTTGAACACCCGTTTTTCTTTGGGAACCCAGGTTTCTATTATCTCATCCAGTTTTGCTATTTCAATGGGCTTTGTCAGGTAATCATTAAAGCCGTTTGCCAGGAACATATCCTTCATCCCCGCAATTGCATTGGCGGTAAGGGCAATAATGGGCATCTTCCGGTATCGATCCCCTTCCAACGCCCGGATAAGGGCGGTTGCTTCAATACCGTCCATCCCCGGCATCATGTGATCCATAAATATGATGTCATAATCGTGGTTTTGTACCAATGCAACCGCCTGTTTCCCGTCAAGACAACAGTCAACCCGGGGCTGATAAAAAGCCAGAAGTCCTTCCGCCACTTTCAGGTTGGTGGCGATATCATCTACAACCAGGATCCGTACATCGGGGGTGATAAAACGGACCTGCGGCTGCTTGCGCCGTTCAAATATCGCCTGGTTATTGAGGATGTTGGCGATGGGTACAGCATAGGCGGGCATCATAATCATGGGGATGTTCTTGTAGGACGCCATTTCCCCCGGTTTCGCCAGCAGCACCAGCTTTACCGGCAGGGAGCCCTTTTGTATCCGTTCCGCCGTCTCCTCTGCAATGGTGTCGGAAACAAAGGCGAAGGAGTAGTCGCCCCTCTCCAGTTCCCGGAAGAATTCATCCTTCTTGTTGCATATTGTTGCCGGTACATTCAGGTTTTTCAGAGTATGCAGAATGGACTCGGCATACCGGGGCTGCTCCACAAAACAGAGCACCCGCTTGGTCCCGGGATTTTTCACCACCGCCAGTTCATCCGCGCTGATAAAATTTTGAGGGATGGCGGCAGTAAAGACGGACCCATTGCCGTATTCACTGGAAACGTTAATAGACCCATTCATGGCCACACAGAGACTCTTTGTTATAACCAGACCCAGGCCGGTTCCTTCCACCCCCCGGTTTTTTTCCATGTCCAGGCGGACAAAGTCGCTGAAGAGATGGGATATGTCTTCCTTTTTGATGCCGATGCCGCTGTCGGCAACCTCAAAGGTAAGCAGGATTTTTGTATAACGCAGGGGGGTATAGCGGACCGTGAGGGAGATGTACCCCTTAGGGGTGTACTTTACCGCATTGGTGAGGAGGTTCAGGAGCACCTGCCGGAGCCGGGCTTCATCACCCATCAGGTTGTTGGGGATGTGGGGATCCACATTGGCGATAAAGATGAAGGGTTTTTCCGCAACCCGCATCCGTATTACGTTGATCACATCGTTGAGGAGGGATGAAAACAGGTACGGCGCCGGGTGAATCTGCAGCAGTCCTGATTCAATCTTGGAAACATCAAGGATATCGTTGATAATGGACAGGAGATTATGCCCCGCCTGTTTAATGCCGCCGATGTATTCCGCCAGTTTGACCGGATTTTCTATCCGCTGGGCCAGTTCGCTCATACCGATAATGGCGTTCATGGGGGTACGGATCTCATGGCTCATCTGGGCCAAAAAGGCTGATTTGTATTTGCTCGCCTCATCGGAATGCAGCTGGTTTACGTATATCCGTATCATGACGGCGCCGAGCATGCACATCAGCGCAAAACCCAGAATCGAAAGACTGATCACCATACGATATATGTCCTGGTAATAGATTTGTTTCGGCGTAACATTGACAAGATACCATCCGTTAAAGATTTGCCGGACAAAAACGACCGCATCCTTGCCGTCCGTATCTTCTATCCATCGGGCGTTGATGTGCCTCCAGTTTGGCAACTCATTCATCAGCGCGCCAAATTCCCCGCCGATATCCCCTGCGGACTGACCTTCCAGGGCTTTATTGGGATGGAAGATCACCACCATATCCTGATTGATTAAGACACTGTAACTGTTGGCGAAAAAATACTCGGAGCGGTTATACTCGATGAACCAGGAAATATCCATATCAAGGACCAGAATGCCGTAATGGGTCCCATCTGCCCCTAAAAGATTCTTGACGATGGAGACAATCGTCCGGTCGGTGTATTCGTCCCGGTAGGGAAGGGTATAGTAGATAGCCCTGCTGTCCGTTTTTACCGTCTGGTACCAGGTCAGCCAGGGGCCGGAAACCCTGCCGGGATTGCTGCCCTTATCGTCGATATACTCCCCCTGGATATACCCGTGTATCCCGAAAAAGCCCGACAATCCTCCCCGTTCCTCCGGCTGGCGCAGCCGCCGGACGGTGTCGGTGATGAGGGATAAAACCACATGCCGGAGGTTATTCAGGTCCGGTGTTTGCAGAATTTCATTGCAGGAATTGGTCAGAATCAGCTCCGCCCGGGAAAAATTCACCGCCAAATTCGATTCCATGATGCGGAGGGCTTTTTCGGAATCGGCCAGGAGATACCGTTTGAGGGTATTGCCCACGGAAATATACCCCATTAATACCATAAGGACAAAAACTGTGAAAACCAGGGCAAGAGAAAGAGACGCTTTTTTGAGTATTCTGTTCCATTCCATAATAATAATAATGCATCCACGCTATAAGGATATTATCGTCATTACAGGAAGTATTTTCAATGTGTAAGCCTGATTCCCCGCATGTCTCAGCCCCGTGTCCCTCCGGGGCTCCTCTCCGCTATCTGTTTTTCCGTCTCTGCGGTATACTATACCCATGCGTAACAAGCTTACCCGGGAACTTGCGGTTTGCGGATTTAACGCCGCCATGGCCCTGGGGGAATTCCATCCTGAGCGGATTAACCGGTTGTTCCTCCGGGAAGACCGGTTTGGTCAATTTACCGGGATATGCAAACAGTTGGCCGCCCGGAAACGGCCCTACAAGGTCTGTGACGATGAGGAACTGGAACGAGTCTGCAAAAGCAATCGCCACCAGGGGGTAGTGATGATGATTGAGGAACCGGTGGTAGAAAAGGCCTCACCGGCGGATATCGATCTGTGGGCTGCCGAAGGGAAGACCGGCCTGGTCCTCCACTCCGTTGGGAATGACCATAACCTGGGGGCCATTGTGCGGTCGGCGGCTTTTTTTGACGCCGCCTTTATTGTTATCAGCGCACAGGACGACGGGGCGCAGCTTACAACCAGCGCCTATCGGGTAGCCGAGGGGGGCATGGAACATGTGGTGTTCCGGAAGGTGGAAGACACCGCAGCCTTTGTCCGGGCCCTCTCCCGGCCGTTTATGACCATTGGGGCGGAACCCCGGGCGCGGTTACGGATCCGGGATCTGGAGACGCTTATCCGGGAACGGCAGGCGCCGCCCCGCCTGAATCCTTCCGCCCGAACCGCCGGACGGCCAGGAATCGCCCTGGTGCTAGGAAACGAGGAAACAGGACTGCCCCGGGAAGTCCGGCAGGCCTGTTCCGTCCTGATGCGGATTCCCGGCAACGGTACTATTGAAAGCCTCAACGTGGCCCAGGCAGCAACCCTCTTTCTCCATGCCATCTATGAACTCTAGCAGCCTGTTGTGCGGACAATCCACCAGGTCCTATTTTGGAGTAATCCGTTCCAGAGCCGGGACATTTGGACAATCCCTGTTACTGACCCTGACCAGGGGGTTAACCCACTTTACCGCATTGATGATCACCCTTTGGACGATTTCGTTGTGGTAGGCGGGATAGGTTTCATGCCCCGGTTGAAAATAGAAAATCTTACCGTAATCCCGCCTAAAGGTTACGCCGCTTCTGAAAACATTACCCCCCTCAAACCAGCTGATAAAAACAGTGCTTTCCGGCTGGGGAATGCCAAAGGGTTCGCTGTACATCTCCTCCCGTTCCAGGGCAAAATTTTCCGGAATGCCTGCAGCGATGGGGTGGGCAGGATCCGCCGTCCATACCCGGGACTTCTCCTCCGCTTCCCGCCATGAGAGGCGTCCGCTGGCGCCCGTCAAAGCCAAAAAGGGTTTTGATCTGTGGGCCGAATGGAGAAAAATGATGCCCATCCCCTGATGCACCTGGTTAACCACCTTCAGGACCCGCTTGTCATCTACCCGGTCATGGTATATATGGCCCCACCAGATCAGCACATCGGTGTTTTCCAGGAGAGAGTCCGGTAAGCCCTGCTCAGGATCGGTAATGACCGTAGTTTTTGCGCTAATGTTTTCATCCTTGTTGAGAAAGCCGGCGATGGTGTTGTGCAGCCCGCCGGGGTACACATCGGTTACCTCTTTCTTTTTCTGTTCATCGGTATATTCATTCCATACGGTCACTCTTATAGAACCCTGTCCGCTCATGATCGACTCCTCTTAGAAATAGTGTGGTTTTCCGGTTTTGGCGGAAGCGTAGATCCCCTCCAGAATCCTCGTCACCACCGCCGCTTCTTCGGGGAGGACGTAGAGTTTACCCTTGCCGCGGATCGCCGCCGCAAAGGTTCTGGCTTCCAGATCAACATCCTTGGCCTCAGCGCCGCCGTAAAAGGCAACGCCCCCGGCCCCGAAATCAGGATCGGTAACAAACTGCCGGTTGTTCCTGACGCCGTTGATGGTCAGGCTTTCACTGTTGGGCATGTCTGCCCCTCCCTTGGTACCGCAGAGGGTTGTAACCGCTTCCCGCACATCGGTTATGTTCAAGGCCCAACTGCTCTGCAAAATAATCGTTGCGCCGTTCTTCATTACAATAAAACCAAAGGCGGAATCTTCCACGGTAAACTTTTTTGGATCCCAGTCACCCCAGGCGTTGGCGGTATCTTTGTCTTTGTTCAGTTTGTGGTATACCGTACCAACCGCATAGGCGGGTTCATAGTTGTTCATCATAAAGAGGGTAAGATCCAGCGCATGGGTGCCAATATCAATGAGCGGCCCGCCACCCTGTTTCTGCTCGTCAAGGAACACTCCCCAGGTTGGTACTGCGCGCCTTCGCAGGGCTGTTGCCCTGGCAAAGTAGATATCCCCCAGGATACCCTTATTACATTCAGCTTTCAGATAGAGGCTGTTTGGCCGGAAACGTCCCTGATACCCAATGGTGAGCAGCTTGCCGCTTTTGTCCCTGGCGGCCAGCATGGCCTGGCTTTCCCGGTAAGTAATCGCCATAGGTTTTTCGCAGAGTACATGCTTCCCCGACTCCAGCGCAGCGACAGTAATTTCACTGTGGGTGTTGTTGGGGGTTAACACGCAGACCGCGTCCAGATCTTCCCTCAGAAGTTCCCGGTAATCGGCAAAAACCTTTCCCTTGCCTTCCGCATAATTCCGGTTTGCAGCTTCGGCCTTTGCGGGAAAGGTGTCGCAGAAAGCGGCCATCTCCACGTCCTTGAGCCTTGAAATAGCCGGCAGATGTTTACCCTCCGCAATTCCACCGCATCCGATGATACCGTATCGTAGTTTTTTGCTCATAGCATTGATTACTCCTTCTCTGTATGGTTCCCCCTTTTAACGGTTTCGTCAATGCCCCGGGTAAGAATCCGCCGGGCCGCAAGAGCAGCGTTTTCCCGGCAGGGCCCGCGGGTCCTTAGGTTTCCTGCATATACCTTTTCCCAAAGCCAAAGATGATCAGGGCCACAACGAACAGGAGGGCGATGGATAAAATAGCATAGGCGCTGCTGCCGGTGAAGGTTCTGATAAAACTGTAGAAGGCCGGTCCCATGATTGTGGCGAATTTGCCGAAGATATCAAAGAACCCAAAGAATTCCCCCGAGTTTTCCGGAGGAACGATCTTTGCAAAGTAACTGCGGGAAGTGGCCTGGATGCCGCCCTGCACGGTACCCACCAGTACGGCCAGAATCCAGAACAGGATCGTTGCGGTTTCTACGCCGAAAAGCCGCTGTTCCAGGCCGAACCCCATGATAAAACCGATGATGCAGATTACCAGGTACAGGCATACCGCAAAGAGCAGCATCCGCAGAGAGCCGAACCGTTTACTGAGGCGGCTGAACCCTATGGAACAGGGGAAGGCGACGATCTGGGTTACGAGCAGCGCCAGGATCATGCTGATCTGCCCAAGCCCCAGGGTTTCGCCATAGGCCGTAGACATGCTTATCACCGTACCAACCCCGTCTATATAGAAGAAATAAGCCAGAATAAAGAAGAACACCTGCTTGTGGCTGATGATTTTTTTTGCTGTGGCGCCAATGGCCAGAAAGGTCCCCCGTAACATGCCTGTAGCGGGTTTTTCAATGGAGTGGATCTGTTTGACGTTTTTGATGAAGGGTATGGAAAACAGACCCCACCACAGCACCGTGATGATAAGGGAGAGTTTGACTGCCCAGTCACCGCTTATGCCGATGGCCGGGGCGGCCTGCAGAAGTCCGATGCTGAGGAGAAAGGGTATGGTGCTGCCGCCGATGTACCCAAAGGCGTAGCCGAATCCGGAGACCTTGTCCATCCGTTCATGGGTGGTCACATCGGTAAGAAAGCTGTCGTAGATGAGGCAGCTTCCGCTAAAGCCGATGCGGGACAGTATATACCCCAGCAGCATGAGGGGCCAGAAATTCACCAGGGCGCTGAAGAGGGTAAAAACAAGGCCCAGGATCAGAAAGAGGATAAAGAGCCTTTTTTTGTACCCCCGGTAGTCGGCCATTGCGCCTGCGATGGGGGCCAGGATCGCCAGTATCAGCATGGACAGGGATGCGCCGATACCCCACCAGGAATCCCCCAGGGCGCCCTGGCGGTTTACAAAGCCGACAAAATAGATTGGATAGATCGCCGCCATCATGATGGTGGCGTACACCGAATTTGCCCAATCGTACATGATCCAGCTTTTTTCAATCCTGGTAAATTTTTCAGAGTTTCCCATTATCATTCCTCCATATTAAAGAAATCTTCCCGGGCAAACCGGGTAACGCCGGTCTCTTTTCTATCAGTATGGCGGACCAAGTACATTAGGGCAAGATGACGCGTTGCCTCATGAAAAATCTATTGACAGCAGCGGAAGAAGGGGGTACACTATCTTTATGTTTTTTCCGTTATTTTTTCTATTATAAAGGAGGAATATGTATGAAAGTCGTTTCTGACGGATTGCACAAGTCCGTAGTTTCCTGGGGGGGGGGGGGGGGGGGGGGGGGGGGGGGGGGGGG
>JAITJI010000090.1 GCA_031279015.1 Spirochaetaceae bacterium | reverse complement strand
AACAGCGAACGCCGGTCGTCCCGGTTTATCTCTTCATATTCTGACATAACCTGACTGATTGTCCTGGCCATATCCATATAACCATCCAGCCAGACCTGAATTTCACTGGCGCTTTCATTGGCCAGATTGGTAATTTCACTGGTAATGAGCATTTTTACCTGCTTCTGCGCAAGATGTAAGATGGTTCCTGTCAGCGCCCCGGTTCCGGCAAGGGTTAGGGTGACAATTACCATAATGAGTTTTGTACCTATCTTCATACTTTCTCCTGAAATGCAACCTGAGATTGCGGTTTTGTACAGAATTTAACGTTACGTGGGAATGGATATCTTGAAGTTTTAAAACGGACTACACACTATACCGATATTTCTGACAATAATAATAATAATATATAGTTTTTCAGGCCAAATGTCAACAATTTCGGGTACAGTTTTTCCAGGGAGGCCCAAAAACGGCGCCCGGTGACAGGCGCCCGGCGGCTCATCGTGATGGCTTGACAGCCTCCTCTCGTGCGCCCATGATGTACCGGTACTTCCGCGTTGCGGAACAGGAAGCCATGGATAGATTATAATTATTTTACAAAAGTCTTTAAAGAAAAAACCCGGGGGCCTCCTTCAGTATACCGGAAACTGTGTGAAGGGGAATATTTTCACCGGCGGCTTGCCGATCCGCATTAACAAAGGAAACAATATAAAGATTCAAAGTGGCGTTACTCCATTAGTACCGGCAAATAGTCAAAATGAAAATCTGGAAAAGGGAATCAAACATTCCCGGCGGCAAGTGCGGACAAGAGGCAGCCAACCAAAATCCCGACGCGTTATATTAAGCGCTGTGGCCCTAAGGCGTCTGAAACACCCTGTCCTTCCGTGTTATCCACTTGCCGTTTGTAAAATCGGGAATAGGAACCGGCATGCCGCCCATGGCAATAGAATCTTCTGAAAGGGGGGTAATACTCATCCAGGATGCCATGTCATAAACATCAATGGGAACCGGTGAGCCTTCACGGACAGCCTTGAAAAAGGCCGAAAATTCCAGCCAGTCCATGCCATCGTGGCCGCCCTGTATGCCATCCTTAATATACTGCTTCCAAATGGGATGTTCGTACTTTTCAAAGTACGAGTCGGCGTTGCCCCAAAGGCCCTTGCCGTTAAATTCAAAGGCGCGGTGTTCACTGTCAAGAAAAATACTCCGGTTGTCTTCAAAAAACATTCCCTTTGTACCGCGCACTTCAAAACCACGGGAGTAGGCTCGCGGCAGGGTGGTATCCAGCGTTAATACTATCGTTTCGCCTCCCGCGCAGGTAATCACCGTAGTAACAATGTCGCCCTGGGCTATGCGTACAGCATCCTGTCCACCGCAGTCCGGAATAACACTCCGCAGTCCCGCTGCTTTTGATGCGATAGAATTAAGTTTCAGCATACGATTCCCGCGGTTGATGTTCAGGATCTCCGCAATAGGCCCCAATTCATGGGTGGGATAGTTTTCACAGTTCCGGTGTATGTATTCATCAAGCCGGTAATGCCTGTTCTTTGGGCTGCCGGCCAGTTCCATCCGAAGATCGTGGTGGTAACCGCCGGCGCAGTGAACAATTTCCCCAAAGAGGCCATGCCTCACCATGTTCAGTACCATGAGTTCGTAACGGCCAAAACAGCAGTTCTCCAAAAACATGCACTGGGTACCGGTTTCTTCATATATGTGCACAAGCCGCCAGCAGTCGTTAATTGAAAAAGCGCCGGCTACTTCAACGGCGGTATAAAGCCCGGCCTTCATGGCAGCGCAGGCAATTTCAATATGCGGCGTCCAGCCGCTGGTAATGAGAACCGCATCAAGGCCCGCAAGACCGATGACCGCTTTGTAATCACCGGTTATAACCGGACGGGACTGCCCTGCCTTTTCAACCATTACCGCAGCTTCTATACACCGATCTTCATATAAATCGCATACCGCGGCAACCTTCACATCCCTGCGCGGGAGTATGCAGGCTTCCATCAGGCTCCTGCCCCTGCTGCCAAGACCAATTATGCCAATACTGATTGTTTCCTTCATCACTGACTCCCTGTCCATTTCAGGGCAGCAGCATGACCATTTGCCCATAATGTCTGTGCGGACCCTTTGGTCCGCCCGCTAACAATAATTGTATATGAAATTGAAAATAAAGCAAGGCATTATGTTCGCTCTTTCCCATAATGGATCTGTAATTGACCTGAGCGTCCCGTCTATGTTATAGTGCATTCCTGTTTCACGCTGTGGAGGGATCATGATTCATGCAGAAGGCGTAACAAAATGTTACGGAAAACTCCTGGCAAATGACCGGGTTACCATCGATATACTACCGGGGGAAACAGCGGTATTGCTGGGACCGAACGGGGCGGGCAAATCAACCATTATCAAATCCATCTGCGGCTTGCTGCGTTTTGAGGGCCGTATTACCATCGGGGGATACGGAAATACCACGGTGGAGGCAAAACGCCTCCTGGGCTATGTGCCGGAATTTCCCGTGGTGTACCCGCTGCTGACGGCAGCGGAACATCTGGAATTTATTGCCCGGGCCTACCGTCTCCGGTCCTGGGAGGAACGGGCCGGGGATCTGCTCCGCCGTTTTGATCTGGAGGATAACAAGCGGAAGTTGGGAAAGGAATTGTCCAAGGGAATGCAGCAGAAGCTGAGTGTATGCTGTGCCCTGCTGCCGGAACCCCGGGCCCTTATCCTGGACGAACCCCTAGTAGGTCTGGATCCCCGGGGCATCCGGGAACTCAAGGCGATCATGACGGAGTTGAAAAAAAGCGGCTGCGCCCTCCTGGTCAGCACCCACATGATCGAAAGCATGGAGGAAAACTGGGATATAACCTGCATCATGGTCAAGGGACGGATAGTCCGGGCCTGCCGGCGCGGAGATTTGGCGCCCGGGGAAAATCTTGAGGGAGTGTATTTTGCCATTACAGAAGGCCAGGCGCTTCCCCCGGTGGAGAACGGCGCGTCGTGAACAGCCTGGTCTATCTGGTAACAAGAAGCCTCAAAAACGGCCTTTTGGAACTTTTCCATAAACCTGCAAAAATGGTTTTATACATATTCTGTTTTGCGGGTATCATTGGACTGATCCTCCTGTCAAATGTCTCCCGCCTGAGCATGGAAGCTTTTTGGGATATTATCCGGCTCAAGGGCATCTTCTTCCTGCTCATTTTGCTGTTTATCACTGTCTCTTTGCAGAAGGGTTTGTCCACGGGGGATGCGATCTTTGACATGAACGATGTCAACCTGCTTTTTGTTTCCCCGGTTAGTCCCCGGGTCATCCTTATCTACGGATTGGTACGGATGACCAAAATAGCCTTTTACGCAGGATTTTTTATCCTCTTCCAGAGTAATTCCGTCAGCGTTGGTTTTGGCGTGGGCTTTGACGCCGTATTGCTGCTCTTGCTGGGGTTTTTCCTGGCGGTACTATTACTGCTCATCCTGTCCATGGTGATCTACAGCGTAAGCAACGGAAGGCCCCGCCGTAAGCTGGCGGTAAAGCTTTTTACCCTGGGGGCCTTCCTGCCCCTGGCGGTTTATGGGACGCTGCAATTCATCAAAACCGGCGATATATGGTCAACGCTGGAAAAAACCCTGGCCTCCCGGGTTTTCGCATGGACCCCCGTCGCGGGCTGGGCCTCTGAAGGGGTAATCGCCCTGATCCGGGGAGAATTGGGTACAGGCTTTTTATTCCTTGCCCTGCTGCCCCTGACAGGCGTCCTGCTCATTATGTATATTGTCCTTTCCAAGCCCGATTATTACGAGGATGTTTTAGTGGCCGCCGAAAGGACCTCTGAAAAAAAACGATCCATCGCCAGCGGACAGATACAGGCCGATTCATTCCTGTCAAAAAAAACAGCGGCAGCCAAAACCGGCATCGGCGGTTCCGGGGCAGCATCGTTGTTTTACAAACACCTGCGGGAATCCTTCAGGGCAAATCCCCTTGGTCTTTGGGGGCTCCCGTCAATTTCACTGGTCATCAGCGCGGCCATTATGGCAGCATTTATGCGAAACACCGAAGGGGGCATGCTGATCCTGCTGCAAATTCTGATGTGGATACAGATCTTTCTGATCGGTACCGGACGGGGACTTAGGGAACTGTATTTCCATTACATCTACCTGATCCCCGAATCTTCTTTTTCAAAGATCCTTTGGAGTAACCTGGAATTGATCCTCAAGGTCCTGGTTGAAAGCTTTTTCATGTTTATCGTTGCGGGGCTGATCGTGGACGAAACCTTCCCCGTCATCGCTGCGGCTATCCTGAGCTATAGCCTTTTTTCCCTGCTGCTTGCCGGCGTTAACTTCCTCTCCCTGCGCTGGATCGGCGCCGATATCAGCCACGGGGTTTTGCTGTTCATATACATCATAGCGGTGGTAGTGATCATGCTGCCGGGGCTTATCGGCGCCATTATCGCCGGTTCTATTCTTGGGGCACCCGCAGGGCTGGGGATTCTCTCAGCTTGGGAACTGCTTGCCGCCCTGGTGTGTTTTGCCCTCTCCCGGGACATTTTACACCGTTCCGATATGCCGGTGATAAAAACCAGGGAATAGTCCGGACGACTCCCTACATCTTAAACTGGGTTATGGCTCCATACAGAGAGTTGAGGCCTTCACTGCTCTGGCTTACTATGGTATAAGCCGCCTGTGCAGATTCGGACACCTGGTCAACCTGGACGGCGATGCCGGCGATCTCCTGCTGCATGGTGACGCTCATCTCCGCAAGTTTTCCGGTAGCGTTGATGGATTGGTCGGATTCGGTTTTTATTTTCACCGATCCACTCCATACCCGTTCGGTAATGCCGTTTATCTGTTCCAGGCTTTCCAGAATCATGCCCGATCCCCTGGATTGTTCATCCATGGACTTGTTTATCTCAATTACCAGGGTGTTGATCTCCTGAACCAGAACATTGGTCTGCTCAAAGGCCTCTTCGATAAGACCTGCTGTCTTGGCAATATCGTTTATCCTGCCCCGGATAGCCGTCAAAGTCTGGTTTGAATTCTTTGCCTGTTCTGCGGTAGTCTCCGAGAGCTTCCGTATTTCATCCGCTACTACCGCAAAGCCTTTCCCTGCGTCTCCTGCATGGGCCGCTTCTATAGCGGCGTTCATGGACAGGAGATTGGTCTGGGCCGCTACCGCCGCAATGATCTTGTTCATTTCAAGGAGGGTATTTGAATCAGCCTCCACCTGTTTGACCATTTCGGTGGATTTGGAAATATGGCCGTGTTCCGCATTGGAACTATCCAGCAGGTGATTTAAACTGTTCCCCAGAGTCAGGATGCGCTTTTCTATAGACGTGATATTGGCGGTCATCTCCTCTATGCCGGAGGATGAAACCTTCAGATGATCCCGCTGATCATGGATAACTTCATTCAGGATGCTAAGTTCAGCATCAATATTGGCAATTTCCTGATTTACCCGTCTCGTTTCCCCTCTGACCTGGCTGTCAAGACCCTGCAGATTCCGGACCAATGCGGTTATCTCCTCCACCGCCCGGGAAGTATCATTGATCGCCTGATTCAAATTGTCATCATTGGACTTTATCGTGTTAAAGGAACGGATGATATTGTCCACCAGGCCCCGGAGATTTTCGGTCATCCGGAGGAAGGAATTCTGAAGTACCGTTATCTCATCGTTTCCGGTAACAACCGCCCTTGCGGAAAGATCCCCCGATGCAAGATGCTCCGCCAGCCGTACAGTTTCCCGCAGGGGGATCAGGATAGAACGGAGGGTAAACACACAGAGGGGGATCAGCAACAGGATCATCAATGCCAGGACGGAACCGATAACAACGATCATCAGGATACGCAAAGTATTGGCCATGTTCTGTTCTATATAGGCTTTGTGGGTATCTATATTATCGATATAGATACCGGTGGAGATCCAGATATCCGTACCGGGAATGTACTCCACATAGGCCAGTTTGGGAGCATTTTCCATGGAAGGAGGCTTGGGGAAAACAAAGGAAACGAATCCTCCGCCCTTTTGGGCATTTTCATAGAGTTCCCGGACATAGTAGACCCCGTTTGCATCGGCGGTTTGGGACAGATCCTCCCCCTCCCGCTGGGGAAGAGTCGGGTGCATAAAGATCACCGTACCGATGTAGGTGTAATAGTAGCCGGATTCATCTTCCTCAAAACGGTAATCTTTGATGTAGGCGCTGATAATATCGTGCTGTTCCTGCCGATCCGTCACCCCTGAGAGGGCCTTGCCCAGAACTGCAGCCATAGTTTGGGTGCCAAGTTTAATCTTCTCCTTCTGGCCGTCAAGCATCACTATTTCAAGATCGGCAATTCCCCTGTCTTTAATACTATCGGATGCAAAATAGACCGTTATCACAAGACCGATAATCGAAAGGATCAAAACGCCAGTAATGATAATTAACCGGGTACCTATAGAAATAGTTCTTAGCATCAATGGCTCCTTGTTTTTTTGCGGGAATGTATTTTCATTTTTAATATTATCAAGCCACGATTTTTGTATGAAGTCAAGTATGGCCTTCGTCCCCGGCGATGAACCGGACAGGCTGCAAAAAAGCAATCGACATTTTGACTTTTTTTACGATTTTTGTTAGTATCTTTCGTATAAAAGCGAAACCCCCGGCAGCGGACAGGTTCCGGCCCTCCGCCGTTCCGCATGGGACGCCTGCCCCCTATTAATTAAAGTCCCCGTATGGGGATTACAACAAGATATAAGGAGAACAGTATGAAGAAAATGGTTTTTGTGTTCCTGGCTGTACTCGCCATGGTTCTGCCCTTTAGCTGTACCGGCGGTCCCCGGCAGAAAAGCGCGGCGGTCCTTAAGGACGGTACATACAGCGCCGAGGCTTACGGTTTCAACATGGGCTGGTCCAACAAGCTTGAGGTCACGGTAAGCGGCGGCAGGATAGCTTCCATCGCCTTTGGCGGGGACTGCGGCGATACTCCGCCGATGTTGGCGACAGTGGAAAAAACACTTTTCCCCCGCGTCATCGAGGCCCAGTCCATCGCGGTAGATTCGGTTTCCGGCGCTACCGTCACAAGCGCCTCCGCTAAACAGGCGCTGAGGGACTGCCTGATCCAAGCCCTGGCAGCGGCGGGTTCGGACGAGTCCGCCATAAGGGAGTTCCAGGCAAGACCCCCCAAGACCGGCGGACAGGAAACCCTTCAAACGGAAGTTCTTATCATAGGGATGGGCGGTTCTGGTACCTACGCCGGCCTGCGGGCCGCCGAAAAGGGCGCCAGGGTCCTTATCATTGAAAAGCAGGCCCGGTATGGCGGCACCAGCGCTTTGACTTCGGAAATCGGCATTGTTAATCCGCCCCGCATTAAAGAGAAATACAACGGCGGTCAGGACTTCTGCGATGGTAACGCTATGTACAGGGCCTGGATTGAGTATGTCATGGGGGACGCCAAGGTTGATATGATCGATCTGTACTTCGCCAAGTCAGGTCCGGCCCTGGATTGGCTGGCCCTGGATCACGGCGTTCAGTTTGACTTTGATCCGAAAACAGGCTTTACCCCCACAGATGTGTACAGGATCAAGTTTCAGTGGTATCCCAACAAGAGCGACAAGATTGCCGGTCCCGTATTCGGCGCCAACAAAGGGGAAATTGCGGCTAATTTTGACAGGCTGGCCGGCGAATTTGAAAAACTGGGCGGCAAGTACCTGCTTGAAACCGAAGGCTACGAGCTTATCAAGGACGCATCCGGGGCGATAACCGGCGCCAAGGCCAGGAATGTGGTCTCCGGCAAGGAATATATCATCCATGCAAAGGCCGTGGTACTTGCCACGGGCGGTTTCCTTGGCAATGAGGAAATGACCACGAAGTACCTCTCCGATGAATACTATCCCTTAAAGGGGCGCTGGAATATCTATGGTACCTATGGCAATGACGGCAAGATGCTTCAAAACGCTATTGATAACGGCGCGGCGACCTATAATATCGGCATCCCTCCGGAGGTCCACATGTCCGGTTCCGCCCGGTTTATTTCTCCCGGCGCGGCCGGTTATGAACGGCACGAGATTCCCGGCATGATCGGCTCGTTTAGCGGCGTACAGAGCGTATGGTCCGTAGCGGATATTCCTATGTATCTGGGCCTTTCCCCCAACAGTCTTGCTGTCGGAAAAGACGGGAAACGCTTTACCGCGGAGACCGGCGTCGCCATGCTCGATCCCTGGATTGCCGGCCCGAATTTCTACAGTATTTGGAGCGCCGCCCAGATCGATGCAATTCGTGACAGGGGCTTTAAATACAATTTGGATGGCGTTGCCGCCGCTTTCCTGGGCCAACTGGGGGCGATCCCTCAGGATACGCCGCTGCCCGAGGCCTACGATGTTCTGGCTACGGCCGCCGGCATGGAGTATGTTTTCAAATCGGATACCATTGAAGGGCTGGCCCCGTCGATTGGATGCGATCCGTCCCAGCTTGCGAACACGGTTTCTACGTACAACGCTTACTGCCGCTCAGGCGCCGACAAAGACTTTGGGAAGGACCCCCAGTTCCTGGAGCCCGTTGAAAACGGCCCCTACTATGCCATAAAAATGGCGAGTTACAGTTACGGTACCATTGGCGGCCTGGATATTAACGTCAAGATGCAGGTGCTTGATGCCTCCGGAAAGGCCGTTCCCGGTCTTTTTGCCATTGGCAACGACAGTATGGGGGTTCTCTTTACCGAGAAGAAACCCTATGTTACCTATGGCGGGATAGACAACGGCTGGGCTCTTACCTCCGGCTATGTCGGCGGTGAGGCTGCTGCGGACTATGTGACGGGGAATTAAGTGCAGAGGTAGGTGTCAGTCACCGGCTGACACCTTGTTTGATATATAGAAAGCCTCCCGGGAAATTACAGAGTCCCTTTGTGTAGCACAAAAGATAGCCGAAGGCCGCTGTCTCATCGTTCCGGATAAAGCCGGCCAGTCCCTCAACCTGCAATGTGCCGCAGAATCTCTTTTTCAGGCATCCGTTTGAGGAAAGGGGTCGACAAACTGCCTGGCGCCAAGCTCGGCGTCTATACTGTAGAGCAGGCTTTGGTTATCACCGGCATTCCTTAATTTGGTGACCAGTTCATCCGCATTCGCCTCTTCCTCAACCTGTTCATTCACATACCAGGTGATAAAATTATAGGTGGCATGATCGTTTTCATTGAAGGCCAGGGAGGCTATCCTGTTTATCAGCTCCGTCACATGCCGTTCATGGGCCAGGACTTTTTCAAACACATCCTTGATGCTTCCATAGGAAGCCTGGGGCGCCTTAACATCCGCAAAGGAGGGGGTGGCGCCGCGATCAAGCAGATGCTGATAGATATGGGTGCCATGGGCCATTTCCTCTCTGGCCTGTACAAAAAGCCAATTCGCTATGCCTTTATACCCGCAACGATTCGCATAAGCCGACATGGTAAGATACAGATAGGCTGAATAGTACTCTGCGTTTACATGGTCGTTCAACGCCTTAGCCAGAGGATCTTTTATCATTTTTTTTCTCCTTATATTATTTTAGAGGACCCCGGGTTGAAAGTCAAGGAAACGCAAGAGTTTGTCAGTGGGCATGGCACGGCAACGGTATTGTTGACATCTTTTTTATATACCGCTATCCTTTTTGTGTTGTATATCAAAAAAAAAAAATAACACGATCAATCGGTTATGGTGTTTCTGCATGGGTCTTTAGGAGATTTGTTCAAAACTGATGTTTAAGGAGTGGTATTTTGAACATACTGATCGTCGGCGGGGCGGGGTATATAGGGAGTCACGTGGCCCGGGAATTTTTGGATTATGGGCATGAGGTTACGGTTTATGACAACCTTTCCAGTGGACTGCGGAAGAACCTCTTTCCCGGCGCGGTCTTTATTCACGGGGATATTCTGGATTACCACGCCCTGCTGTCTGCCGCCCGGGGTGGTTCTGATGCTAAAAGCGCGGCCGGAATGCCCCTGTTTGACGGACTGATCCACCTGGCGGCCTTTAAGGCTGCCGGGGAATCTATGCTGAAGCCGGAGAAATACTCGGTAAACAATATCAATGGGACGATCAATATCCTCAATGCCGCGTCGGAGGCGGGGATAAAAAAGGTTGTTTTCTCCTCAAGCGCTGCGGTGTACGGTGAACCTGAGTATCTGCCTATCGATGAAAAACATCCGGTTAAACCTGAGAACTATTACGGCTTTACCAAACTGGAAATTGAACGGTTTTTAGGTTGGTATGAAAAACTCCGGGGGATCCGTTACGCCTGCCTCCGGTACTTCAACGCTGCGGGCTATGATGTCAAAGGCCGGATCACCGGGCTGGAACAGAACCCAGCCAACCTGTTTCCGGTTATTATGGAGACTGCCTGTGGCATGCGGAGTGAGGTGCAGGTCTTGGGGAATGACTATGACACCCCCGACGGTACAGGGGTCCGGGACTATGTTCATGTAAGCGACCTTGCGGCGGGGCATGTGGCGGCCCTGGACTATATCAGTAGAAAGGACAAAAGCCTGATGGTGAACCTGGGCAGCGAAACGGGCCTTTCGGTAATGGAGATCATCGAAGGCGCCCGGCGGATCAGCGGCAAGCCGATCCCCGCCCGGATTACCGGCCGTCGCCCGGGAGACCCGGCAAAACTCACCGCCTCTTCCCGGCTGGCCCATGAGCTTTTGGGGTGGACTGCCCGCTATTCGGATCTCGACACCCTCATCAAGACCACCTGGGCTGCCTATCTGAAGAATCAGGGTTGATATATTCCCCAAAATCACAACGAATATAGCCCGGGGAGCCGCTTTACGGTTCCTGCTGCGGCGGGAGCGGAAATAGTGCAGGAAAGGATATACGATTTTATCGATAAAAACGAAGCCCTGGCGGTGGAACTTGAGACCGAATTGACCAGGCGGCCTGCGGTATCCCCGGAATCCGGTGGGGAAGGGGAACTGGACAAGTGTGTATTTCTGGAGGGGTGGCTGCGGAGAAGGGGTATAACCCGGTTGGAGCGGTATGATGCCCCGGACCCACGGGCCAAGGGGGGCATCCGGCCGAACCTGATCGCCACAATCCCCAGTTTGGAGGACCGCGGCGGCGGGGCGGGCGTGTCCGGTACCTTCTGGATCATGAGTCACCTAGACGTAGTACCCCCCGGTGAGCTGTCCCTTTGGCAAAACGATCCCTGGACCGTGGTAGTGCAGCAGGAGGGAACAGCGGGGGGCTCCCGGCTTATCGGCCGGGGGGTGGAGGATAACCAGCAGGGGCTCTGCTCTTCGGTACTGGCGGCCCTGGCCCTCGTTGAGCAGGGGATCAATCCTGTCCGCACGGTAAAACTCCTCTTTGTGGCGGATGAAGAAAACGGAAGCGTCTACGGCATCGACTGGCTCATAAAAAACCAGGGGAAGACCGTCAACGGCAAGGCGATTCCGCAGTTTTTCCGCCCGGAGGACATGGTTCTTATTCCCGATGGGGGAGACCCCCGGGGGGAAACCATTGAAATTGCCGAAAAAAACTTAATCTGGGCGCGGTTTGTCACCCAGGGGGTTCAAGCCCACGGTTCACGGCCGGACCAGGGGGTTAACGCCCACCTGGCGGGAGCGGATCTGGCGGTACGGCTCCACTACGGTCTCTCGATAAAATTTGGGGAACGGGACCCGCTTTTTGAGCCTGACTACTCCACCTTTCAGCCTACCAGAAAGGAGCGGAATGTCCCAAACATCAATACGATTCCCGGAGAGGATGTATTTTATATGGATATGCGGATTCTGCCCCGGTACTCGACCGGTGTTGTTCTTGCGGAGGTAGACCGGATAGTGGCGGAGGTGGAGGCGCAGTACGGGGTAAGCATCACCTATACCCTGCCGCAACGGGTTGAATCGCGGGCGACGCCGGTGGACAGTCCCCTGGTTACCCTGCTCTCCCGGGCGGCCAGGGATGTTTACGGGGTGGACACCCGGCCCATAGGCATCGGCGGAGGGACCGTAGGGGCCTTTCTCCGTAACGCCGGCATCCCCGCAGCGGTCTGGAGCCGTATGGCCGATACCGCCCATCAGCCCAATGAGTACGCCCTCACCGCAAATATCCTGGGGGATGCCAAAGTAATGGCCCTCCTGATGATCCGCGCCGGTGCAAAATAAAATTATTGTGAATATTATACCACAGAAATAAAAAAAACGATTAAAACCAATTGACAACAAGGGCTAAAATACGCATTGTTCCATTTATAGAAAGATATCCCGGCAGGGGCCGTCCAGTATTTGACGAAGGGAGGTGAAAGAAGAGGATTGAAAGGAAGCGATGTGGTTATCAAGGGGCTTTCCAAGTCCTTTGGTGATTTTAGGGCATTACATGATATTGGTCTTGAGATACAAAAGGGTGAATTTTTTTCCCTGCTCGGGCCTTCAGGATGCGGCAAGACAACCCTCCTGCGTATCATTGCGGGATTTGAGAGTCCCGATGTCGGCTCGGTTACCATTGAGGGAACCGACGTACTCCCCTTGCCGCCTAACCGCAGACAGGTAAATACGGTTTTTCAGAACTATGCCCTGTTTCCCCATCTTTCGGTCTTTGAAAATGTTGCTTTTCCCCTCCGTATAAAAAAAGTTCCCAGGGCCCGGATATCCGATACGGTTAGCGACTACCTCAAGCTCGTCCAGCTTGAAGGTCATGCTCATAAAAAACCGAACCAGCTTTCGGGGGGACAGAAACAGCGGGTAGCCATCGCCCGGGCGCTGATCAACGAACCCCGGGTGCTCCTCCTGGACGAGCCTCTCTCCGCTCTGGACGCCAAGCTGCGGCAGCACATGCTCATTGAACTGGACCAGATTCACGATAAGATTGGCATTACCTTTATATACGTTACCCATGACCAGCAGGAAGCTCTTTCCGTTTCTGACCGGATAGCGGTGATGAACCAGGGCGATGTGTTGCAGGTGGGCACCCCCCACGATATTTATGAAAGCCCCGCTACAGATTTTGTGGCCCGGTTCATCGGTGAAACCAACCTCTTTGACGCCGGGGTGGTATCCGCAGTTAAGCTGGATAACCCGGTTACCGAATACATGGCGGAACTGGAGATCCCCGAGCTGGGACGAATCAAGGTTACCACCGTGGATGAGATACGGACGGGCCAGCGGGTGATCTTTACTATCCGGCCGGAAAAGGTGTTGATTTCCAAGGAAAAACCCGCAACCAAACGGGAGGATATCAACCTCTTCCAGGGCATCGTGGACGAACCTATATATTCGGGGTTTCAGACTAAATTCTATGTCAAAATTTCAGAAAAGACGATGCTCAGAGTCATCAAACAGCATGCCAAGTACTCCGATGAAGGTCCTGATATTGTATGGAAAGATTCTGTATACGTTTCCTGGAGCGCCCATGACGGGTATATTGTAGGCATCAGGGATACCGAAGGACCGAATTCTCCAAAAGCGCCGCCGATCCCCACCGCCGGGATGAAAGAATCGTGAAAGCGAATCCGGGCAAACGGAATTTCGGGCCTCTCTATTCGGGACCTATGGCCGTATGGTTCACCGTCTTCTTTATCGCTCCCCTCATCATCATCATTATCTATAGTTTTCTCAAAAAGGGGCTCTACGGCGGGGTGATTATGGAGTTCTCCCTGATTGCCTACCGGTCTTTGGGGAATCCCAGCCTCATCACCATCATTGTCCGTACCATCATCGCTTCGGTGTTGGCCACCCTGATCACCATTTTCATCGCCCTCCCCTGCGGTTATTTCATGGCAAAGAGCAGGCATCAGACCTTCCTGCTGCTCCTCATCATCATACCCTTCTGGACCAACTTCCTTATCCGGGTATTCGCCTGGATGAACATCCTGGGAAACAACGGTTTTCTTAATGAATTACTTATGCGCCTGAATCTGATTAGGGAGAATGTCCACTTCCTGTACAATCAGAATGTGGTGATCCTGGTGCTGGTCTACATGTACCTGCCCTATGCTATCCTGCCCCTGTATTCCACCATCGATAAATTCGATTTTTCCCTTTTGGAAGCCGCCCGGGATCTGGGGGCCACCAAACTCCAGTCCATGCAGAAGGTCCTGCTCCCAAATATCCGCAGCGGCGTGTATACCGCGGTACTTTTTACCTTTATCCCCATCTTTGGAGCCTATGCGGTACCCCTGCTGGTAGGGGGCAAGGATTCGTATATGCTGGGGAATGTCATCGCCGATCAGCTGACCAAATCCCGGAACTGGCCTTTGGCGTCGGCCATTTCCCTGGTGCTGACCGTGGTTACCACCGCAGGGGTGCTCCTGATGATGGGCCTGCAGAAGCGGGACGCCACCCGTCTACAGGACGGGCGTCTACAAGACGGACGCCTACAGGAAGCCGGAGTACCGGCGGATACTTCCAGAGTCACCGGAGGGGGCGCCCTATGAAGCTGAACATCAAAGCCATCATTACCTCCCTGCGTTCGGCGGCGCCCCTGGGGGAATCGGCCCGTCATGCCCGGCGGGCATACCGGAAACAGTTCTCCTTTTCCCAGACCGTCTTTATCGCCACCATCGTGTTTCTCTTCATGCCTCTGTTCGTGTTGATCCTCTACTCCTTTAACGCCTCCAAGGGGATGAACTGGACGGGCTTCTCCTTCCGTTGGTATGAGCAGCTCTTCTTCCATTCCCGGGACCTCTGGCGGGCCTTCCGGAACAGCGTCTTTATCGCCCTGAGTTCCGCAGCCACCGCCACGGTTCTGGGTACCTTTGGCGCCATTGGGGTAAACTGGTACCGTTTCAGGCTGCGGAACTACATCCAGACCATATCCTTTATGCCTATGATACTCCCGGAGATCATCATCGGCGTTTCCCTCTCCCTGTTTTTTGCGGGAATCAAACTGCGGCTGGGACTCTTAACCATCTTTATCGCCCATGCCACCTTTAACCTGCCCTTTGTCTTTCTCATGGTCATGGCCCGGCTGGACGAATTTGATTTTTCCATTATCGAGGCGGCCCATGATCTGGGGGCCAATGAACGGCAGGCCCTCCTCAAGGTTACCATTCCCATCTGCATGCCCGGCATTGTCTCCGGCTTTTTAACCGCCATCACCATTTCTTTGGAGGATTTTGTCATCACATCATTCGTGTCGGGTCCTGGTTCTTCCACCTTGCCGGTATACATCTACTCGGCCATCCGTTTTGGTGTTTCCCCGGTGATCAACGCCCTGTCGGTGGTGATGATCCTGGGAACCGTACTCCTCACCTATCTGTTGCGAAATTTCTTGAAATATATTGCGGCAAAATGAAATCCGGTGTGCCAAAGGAGGATTTTAGGAGACCTGTATAGGTTTCCTTAATAAACAAAGGCGTTGTAATAGGAGGAGACCGAAGCAGCGCCGGGAGGAAAAATGAAAAAAATACCTGTATTGGATGCAATCCCAGGTTCCATGGGATTGCAAAAGACCGCTGCGGCCTTGGCCGCGGCTCTGCTTGCTGCCGTCCTTGGCCTGGGCGGCTGTACGGGGAAAGCCGGAAGCGCCACAGCCTCCGGAGCCGAATCCAAACAGCTCAATATCTACTGCTGGACCTATTACGTCCCCCTTTCGGTGCGGGAGAAGTTTGAACAGGAGTACGGCGTTACCATCATCTTTGACGAATACGATTCCAACGAAAGTATGTACACGAAGATCCAGGCCGGCGGCGGCGGCTACGACCTGGTGTTCCCCTCGGGGGATTATGTGTCCATCATGATCAACCAGGGGATGTTTGAAAAAATCGACCATTCCCGGCTTTCCAATATGGGCAATATCGATCCCCTGGTGCTGGAAAAAACCACCTACGATCCAAAAATGGAATATTCGGTGCCCTATTACTTCGGCGCCGCGGGCATTGCGGTTAACACCGCCCGGGTGTCCAACTTTGACCGGAGCTGGTCCATTTTCGGCCGCAGCGATCTCCGGGGACGGATGACCATGCTGGACGATATGCGGGAAGTCATGGGCGACGCGCTGGTACACCTGGGTTATTCGGTAAACAGCAAAAATCCCGCGGAAATCACCGCCGCGCAGAACCTCATCAACGACACCTGGAAACCGAACCTGGTAAAATTCGACGCCGAGGCCCCCGGCAAAGGCTTTGCCACCGGAGACTTCTGGGTCATTCAGGGCTATGCGGAAATGGTCTACGAGGAAATATCCGAGGACCAGAAAAAGGACACCGTCTTCTTTATACCCCCCGAGGGAGGCCCCGCCTACATCGACAGCATGTGCATCCTGAAAGGGGCCCAGCATCCGGACCTGGCCCACAAGTTTATCGACTTTATCCACCGGCCGGATATCTACGCCGAATTCACCGACTATTTCGGCTTTCCCGCCACCGTCAATGTTCCCGCCCGGGCAATGAAAACCGTTACCCCCTACTATACCGCAGAGGAGCTACTCCGTACCGAACTGAAGGACGACTTGGGGGCAGAACTGGAACTCTACAACGATGTCTGGTTTAACTCCATCCGGGTAGGAGAGTAGGCGCCTGCACGACGCAGTTAAACCACAATGAGGAGTGACAGCGGCGGCCAACGGGCCGCCGCCGGCAAAAATACCGCCGGAAAAAGACAAGGCCCTGTATAATTTCCGCAAAGGTCCATGACTTCAGCACAAGCTTAAGGCGGTGGTAAGTTTGGTCCGGAATTCCCCTTCAGCGATGCCGCCTTTGAGAAAATCGGTGATGATAAGCCGGACTACCGGGGGAAATGCCTTCCAATACCGGTCAGGCCATGCTCCCATTTCATCCCGAAGGCTTTTATCTTCCTCAGGGCTCATGCGGCCCGTGGAAAATGCAACAAACTGCTCTATCATGGATTCCAGGAGGTTCCGGGGCGGACTGTTGCCCCCGGCTGCGCCGTCCCGGGCGGGCGGTACCCAAGCACGGGTCAACTCCGCCACCTGTGCGTCGGTCAGTTCCGGCGCTTCCTGTTTGATGATCCGTACCGCCATTTCCTGAATCGACTTCCGCACCCCCTCCATACCGGCTTCGATATTCAACTGGGCGGAAAGATCCCGGGCAAGCCGCTGGGGGTCCGGCATATTTTTGACACCCCCAAACATGACAAGGTTTCGCCGCCGCTTTACCACCGCAGCGGCTACAGCTTCAATATCCCTTTCGTTACAGCGGTTGAGGATATAGTCCATTACCCGTACCAATTCCGGCTCAGCCATAAAAAAAGCATAGTCCTAAACGGATAATAGGGCAAGTAAGCCGGAGAGGCGGAACCCTTACCGGGACTATTCTGGGCCTTTTCAGGATTTCCCCTTTTCACTTCTCCCCCCTTCCATCATACTGATCCTATGAAACTGATCGTTCTCGGTTCCGGCACTTCCGATGGTGTCCCGGTGATCGGTTGCGACTGTCCGGTGTGCCGGTCTCCGGACGGGTTGAATAAGCGGACACGGGCTTCTCTCTATATTCTGGGGAATGCCGGAGAACGGCTGGTCATCGATACGGGGCCGGAATTCCGGTTCCAGGCCCTCCGGGCGGGGATTACCCGGCTTGATGCGGTACTCCTGACCCATGCCCATGCGGATCATCTCCACGGCTTGGACGATGTTCGCCCCCTGTGCCGGGAAATACCCCTTCCGCTCTACGCCAATGATCCCACCCTTGCGGAAATGCGGGAGCGTTTTTCCTATATCTTTATGGAGACCCAGCGGGGAGGCGGCAAACCCCGGATTATGCCCCTGCCTGCCCGGGAACCTTTCAGAATCGGCTGTCTCACCATCAGTCCGGTGCCGGTTAAACATGGCGATCTGGACATCCTGGGCTGGAAGATCAGCGAAGGTAATGGCGATGAAACCACCGTTGGCGGGGAGGTTCCGGCCCATGCGGCGGTCTACCTTACCGATACCAGCAGCATTCCCGCCGCTTCCCTGGAGGCTATCCGCCGGCCGGACATACTCATCATCGGCAGCCTTAGGGAACGGCCCCATGCAACCCATTTTTCCTTTAACGAAGCGTTGTCCGCAGCAGCCGGCATGGAAGCCCGGCGGGTTTATCTGACCCACCTCTCCCACAATCACCTCCATGGACAAATTGAGGATTATTGCCGGTTGTTTCAGGGAAACCACAACCTGATAGATACCCCTATGGCCCCCGCCTATGACGGGCTGGAACTGGATCTGTAGATCCGGGGCAGGGAAACCCTCCCTGCGGTCCTACGATAGTGGATCCCGGCCCAAAGGCCGGTATTGGCGGTATAACCTGCCGGGGTTTTACACCTTTTTAGTGATAAAATCACTTTTCAGGCAGCGGGTACAGACTTTCAGGGTAACAGTGGTTCCCTCTACTTCGGTTTTTACCTTTTTCAGATTCGGTTTCCAGGTGCGGCGGGTATGGTTTTTGGCATGACTCACCGAATTGCCGGTGATGGTGTGCTTTCCGCAGATATCGCAGATCCGTGACATACAATCCTTCCTTATGCTCATCCTTTCGGAGTATTTATCGGTAGAGTTTTTAACAATACCAAAGGAAGGTAAAAGTGTCAAGACGGGAGTCGCAGCCCAGGTATCAAGCCCTGTCATGGAAACTCCGGCAAACCGCAATTCCTTCTCCGGTCTGCGGGTTTCCGCTTTTTAGCCCTTCAGACGGTTCGTCAGGATTCGCAGTTCCCGGGTGGCCCAGTGGATTATGAGTAACCGCAGCCGATTGTGGGAGTTGAGGTCATCGTCCAGGACCGCCTCGGAGAGGATCAGTTGGACCATGGGATCACAGTGATCCTCCGGCAATTCCAGGATCCACCGGGAGAGCGGGCTGCCGTTTGACTCCTTCATATACGCGGCTACGGCAGGGGAGAGGGATTTTGCCTGCTTGCTGCTCTCCGCAAGGGCGGGCTTTTTCCGGATACTTTTCCAGCCCCCCAGACTGGAACTGTAAAATTCCACCGCCGCCTCAGCATCATCCATTGCCAGGGTGACCGCCAGATTCTCGTTCTCCCGGAAACGGACCAGAATCCGGTAGAACAGGTTTTGGACATCCAGAATATTTGCCATGGACAAAACTACCTCATCCCGCAGATAGGGAGGCGGATTGTCCACCCGGAGCATGTCCAGCAGTACCGAAAGGGATTCGGGCGACCGGTAAATGCCAAAAGCCTCCACCCCCATGATTTTAAGACGGGGATTTTTCGTTTTAACGATGATCTTTTCTATCTGGGGTAGAAAAGCCCTGTCGTCAAGCCGCGCCAGGGCGATTATCGCCTCTCCGGCCAACATATAGTCGTCGGAACCGGCAAGTTCCCGCAGGATGGGTATGGCGGAGGAAAAATGGTTTTTCCCCAGGATCCGGGCGGATATATAGGCGGTGGTATAGGGATTGTTGATCATATCCGCTATCAGGGCCTTTTCGGCGTCTTCATTCAGCGTTTCCAGGGCTTCCATGGCCCGAAGAGCCTCTAGCCGTACCACCAGCCGGGGAGATTTTGCCCGTTCAAGAAGGCCCTTGATGGCCAGCTTTGAAGGGGTGTCGTGGAGGGCGCCCAGCAGGGCTTCCTCTTCGTCGGTATCCCTGGTTTTGTTCAACCGGTCCAGAATACTTATGGCCTTGAGATCCCGGTAGGAGAACATCACCTCCAGGGCGCCCCTGAAAGGCAGGGAACCCAGAGGGATTAGCTTCCGTTGCAGCACCAGAACCGCCACGGTGATTCCTATCAGCACAATGTAGAGGATCTTGTAGGATACAAACACGGAAAATCCCAGGCCGGCAAAGGCATCCAGGAACAACCCCGCAAGGAAGGACCCGCCCGCCCCGGCGACTCCGAACACAAAAAAGTAGAGGATCCCCATGTCCAGCATCAGTTCCTGGGGAATCAGGGCTAGAAAGTAGGTCTGAGCGATCCCTTCAGCCCCCAGAAAGCCAAAATTCAGGATAAAAAACAGAAAAGTAAGGTAAAGGACCACCGTGGTTGTATTGTCTACCGCCGCAGCGGGAAAAAACACGATGGGGATCATCCCCACAAGTCCCAAAATAGTACATACGATATAAATTGGTTTTACGCCGATTCGGTCTACGAGGAATTTGATGAGCAATCCTATCATCAGATTCCCCATGCCTCCAAAAACCGAATAGAGGGAGACCATACCATCACCCTGGTTGAACACTTCCCGGCTGTACACCGTAACAAAAGCCCGGGCAACACCTGAAACCAGAGCCACCAGGACCAGTATGATGATGAAGTGCCGAAGCGGTGGATTGGATAAGGCCTTCCGGAAGATCCCGGCCAAACCGATACTCTTTTCCCCGGTCTCAATCTCCGGTTTGGGGATCTTCAGAACCAGGACGCCGCTGAAGACACCCCCGGCGATCCCCACGGCTATGAGCAGGGCATAGAGAAAAAGGGGCGGATTCCTTCCCAGTATCAGTGCGATGGCAAAACTGGAAAACATGGCCACTGCACTGTTGATGATCTGTATCTGGGTCATATAGCTGCCCCGGTCAGGACCGGTGGCCAGCTCGTCCAAAACAGGGTTATTGGCGATCATCCCCACGCCCCGGGATGCATGGAAGATGAAAACCCCCAGAAGGATCAATCCCAGGGCTGTATCTCCCCGCCCCTGGGACACAAAAAAGGGGATCAAGAGGAGAGGGCTCATGGCAATAGCCCGTATTATCCATGCGACACCATAAATTTTTATGATGGAACATTTTTTGGCCAACAGCTTTCCCATGGGCAGGAAGAAGAAGGATACATAGACCAGGGCATTGAGCAGACCGATAACGGTGGAGGATGCATTGAGCCGCATCGCCAGGAGAATAATTATAGTTCCAACCAAAAACTGCCAGGAAAAAGAATTGAAAACATTAAACAGATTGTAAAGATCCCGTGCCTTACCAAGACGATAAGGCGAAAGCACTGTAGCCATATATAAATAATTAATACTCCTTAAAAGGGTAAATATCAAGAAGGAAAATAGAGTATGCCGGTATCAGACGTTAATTGGGCCGCAAATCCTCATCTTGCATATATACTTGACAATCGTAATAATTTGATAGATAATAATATCTACATGTCATATTACTATGCCTTTCATAAACGAGGTAATACATGCGTATCATCAGATGGTTTTTTTCCGGAATATTCCTTGTTTGTTCCATTGTTTCCTGCGCCATCCTGACCCCGGCGGATATAACCGCCCTGTTACAGGATCTGCCAAGGCATAATTCTTCCCGGTATATTACCCGTCTTTCCCTGCCAGAGGAGTATTTTGATGCGGCCCGGAGAACTCTGACGGATCCCCACATCTACATTGTCCTTTCGGATACGGGGAGCCCCGCAAGTAAGCTCATCGGATTCTTTACCGGAACCTCCTATAACCACGTATCCTTGTCCTTCGATTCTACAATGGAAACCCTGGTGAGTTATAACGGCGGCAACGGAACTTCCAGCCCCGGCCTTAACCGGGAACGGCTTAAACACTTTTACCGGAAGCCCGGCGCATCCCTGATGGTCTACCGGCTCAGGATGGAACCGGAACAAAAACGGGCGCTTATCAACCGTGTGGCGGCGATTAACCGGGAGGGTAGTTCCTATAATCTCCTGGGTCTTCTGACCAAAAAGTCTAAACTCCCCAATATCATGTTTTGTTCCCAGTTTGTATACACTCTCCTTGAGGATGCCGGGGTGGTCTATTTCAACAAGGAAAGTGGAAATATAAGGCCTATAGATTTTATCATCCTGGCCCGGGAGGGCAGGCTTGAATTCACCGGCCACATTCTCTTTGATACTACCGGCGCGCCTTCATTCATGATAAAAAATTTTTTATTTAACTATTGACAGACGTAATAATATGATATATATTTATATACGACAGATAATAATAATCATCTGTCATATTATTTCGTACTCATAAGGGATGCGGTATGGAACCGAAATTATCCTCCGATGTACTCCGGGGTCATACGGATACCATAGTTTTAAACATTCTTCAAAATGGAGATGCCTACGGCTTTGAAATTTACAATGAAATTTTGAATAGAACCGGGGAACAGTACGAGTTGAAGGAAACCACCCTCTATTCCAGTTATAAACGGCTGGAACAGGAGGGATGTATCACCTCCTATTGGGGAGATGAAACCCAGGGGGCAAGGCGGCGGTATTACCGGATCACGGAAAAGGGCCGGGAACAGTACCGGCAGAATATTCTGGATTGGGAGTTTACCCGGAAGATTCTCAGCAAATTATTAGGAGCGGAATAATGGAGACCAAGGAATTCGTACACAACCTGTTTGCGGAATATGAAGAAACGGCGGCGCTCCGGGACTTTAAAGAAGAGCTTTTATCCAATCTGGATGCCCGGATTGCCAGCCTCTCCACAAAAGGCCTGGACCCGCAGGCGGCCTTTGAAAAAGCCACCGGGGAGCTGGGGGACATTTCCACCCTGGCAGATCAGATCAGCCTCAGGAAAAAACAGGAGATTATTCAAGACGCCTATATGGGGATAAGAACATGCCTCAAGCCCGGCCGGGTAGCCATGTATGTTATCGCCGGAGCCTGGGCAGTTCTCGGTATCATTATCGCCATGGTAGTTTACTTTACCAGGGAGGAACAATCCGCCCTGGAGGCGTTCTGGGAGCCGAACAAAAACATGGTTGGCGCCCTGGGTACCCTTCTGGCTTTCATCCCTCCGGCCATTGCGGCATTCACCTTCCTGGGAATCACCCAAGAGACGGCCTGGCGGTATCCCCTCTCCAAAAAACGGAGCGCCTGGTACGCTCTGACGGCGGCGATCCTATCCTTTGGTCTCATCCTCTCTCCCCTGACATGGCTTGCCACCGACCGGGGCCTTATGGAGGCCATTGCTACCCTGATCCCCTTCTTTATTCCCGGCCTGGCCCTGCTGATCTTCATCCTCCTGACCGAAAAAGATACCCGGAAGCCCTGGGCCCGGGAGCGGTATGAAAAAGAGGCCAAGGCCAGCATGGATCTGTGGAAAGATCCCCTTGCCGCTGCCCGCTTCGGCATGGTTTCCGGGGCTATATGGATCTCTGCGGTGGGGTTCTTTATCCTCTTCGGATTACTCCTGGGTTTCAGGTTTTCCTGGCTGATCTTCATATTCGCCGTGGCCATCCATCTGGTGGTTCAAAGTCTGATGATGAAACCGAATCGTAACGGGAAAATACAAGGTGAATAAAATGAATAACAAGAGAATCTTTCTAAGCTCTGAAAACTTGTATAAGGGGAAGTGTATGACCACGGTGATAGTAATGGTACGTAACGCTACAGTGGCGTTGTTCCTTTTAATGACGGGGGCTGCGGGGATATACGCCCTGGAAGACCTTCCCCTGGTGAATACCCAAACCGTCAGCCTTGCGGAGGCGGAGGGCCTTTCCATAAGTTACGGCGCCGATGCTGTGATCCTCCGGGAAAGCGATGGCGATGCTCTTGTCATCCGGGAATACATGGAAATAAACAAGCCCCGGTATTATGCACAAATTTCCCGATCCGGCTCCACGGTACATATCAAACGGGGAAGGCGTCCTTGGTTAATCTGGCTCCGGAAGGCCCGGGCGGAGATCTACCTTCCCCGGTCATTCCGGGGAGATCTCAGGCTAGTCAATTCCGGCGGGGATCTCTCCGCGGAAACGGATCTCCTCAACTACAAAACCATCGATATTAATGTAGGTTCCGGTTCTGTACATCTGAACCGCCTTTCCGGGGAGACTCTTTCGGTCCGGGTTTCCAGCGGCAACCTGGATGTCGCCGGTATTGCGGGCAGTTTCTTTGTCAGTGTTTCCAGCGGAAAACTGCAAATCGGCGATCTGACCGGTCCGGAACACCGGATAAAAGTCTCAAGCGGCCAAACCCGGATCGGCGCCATGCAGGGCAGCGCACATATTGTAATAAACAGCGGAAATATCATCATTGAAAAAGCCCTGGGCCGGATGGAAGCGGATATTTCCAGCGGTACCGTGTCGGTGGGGAATTTCTCCGGTGAGGGCAGCTTTAAGATAAATTCCGGCACTTTAACGCTGGATGCGGCGGAACTTAGCGGAGATCTCCGGTTCAGGCTTTCCAGCGGCAATGCGGAGCTGACCTTCCCCCGGGAACTTTCCTTTAACCTGGACGCCATCACCAACAGCGGCAAGGTACAGGTAGATGACGACGGCGCACCTCTGCGGATATCGGGGAACAGCACCGTCCTCCGTCCGTTCGGACCATCGCCAAAACGGACCATCTTTGTCCGGACCAGTTCAGGAAACCTCATCATCTACCGGCGTTAGAACCCGCACAGAAATAAAATACCGTGCATTCGGGTCTCCGTCTATTCTCCCGGGGGCTTTTTCCGCTCCTATATGAGGATTTTATTCGCCATCTCACGGCTTATGGCAATCCTGGAGTCCTTTACGTTGACAATAACGTTTCCGTTTATCATGGAAACAACCGTAACGGCGCTGCCCACCACAAAACCCAGGGTTTCAAGCCGTTTTTTTGTATCATCCCGGCCTCCAATCCGCTTGATTGAGTTGATTTCACCTGGTTTGGCAAAGGATAAGGGCATCAGAATTTACCTCCGGCCAGATATCTGTTAACTTCTACTAATACTGTTACCCAATTATAACTAAAAAGTCAAGCCCACGCATTTAAAAAGAGAATACTAGACAAAACTTCTCTTATTCCTTATAATAATGTTTTAATATGACATTATTTTGTTCCTTGCCAGGTGGATAATATTATGGAAGCGAAGACTTTACGCCCGATTATCAAGGTTTTGGAAGATAAGTGCATTAATTGCCATCGTTGTATCATGGTTTGTCCCGCCAAGATGTGCAACGACGGGTCAGGCAAGATTGTGGATCATCATCCCGAGCTGTGTATCGGCTGCGGGGAGTGTATCGGCGCCTGTACTCACGGAGCCCGGATTGGCATTGACGATTTTGATGTCTTTATGGAAGATCTCCGGCAGGGCAAAAATATCATCGCCATTGTAGCCCCTGCCATTGCCGCAAGTTTTGACGGTACCTACCTTAATGTGAACGGTCTGTTAAAATCTCTGGGTGTCAAGGCGGTCTTTGACGTGAGTTTTGGTGCGGAGCTTACGGTCAAATCCTATATTAACTACATGAAAAAAAACAAACCTAAAACGGTCATCGCCCAGCCCTGTCCAACCCTGGTGTCCTTTATTGAACTGTACCGGCCGGAACTTATCCCCTACCTTGCCCCGGCGGATAGTCCTATGATGCATATCATGAAGATGATCAAACGGTATTATCCTCAATACAAGAATCACCGGATCGCCGCCATCAGTCCCTGTTTTTCCAAGAAACGGGAATTTGATGCTGTGGGTATTGGGGATTATAACGTGGCCTTTACCTCAGTTAAGAAGTACATTGACGCATCCCGTAAGCCTATTAATACCTATCCGGCCCTGGATTACGATAATCCTTCGGCGGAACGGGCGGTGTTGTTTTCCAGTCCCGGAGGGCTCATGCGGACGGCCCAGCGTTACGACAAGGATATTGTCAGCCGAACCCGAAAAATCGAAGGGTCTCCGGAGGTGTATCACTACTTTGCCTATCTTTCCGCTTCCATCAAAAAGGGCAACGCCCCGGTTTACAAGCTTATCGACTGCCTGAACTGCGGCATGGGCTGTAACGGTGGCCCCGGTACGGGAAATCAGGGGAAACATCTGGACGATGTGGAGTGCCTGGTAGAACGGCGGCATCTGGAGATGCGGAAGAAGTATCAGCCCAATACCCTGTTGAAGAAGCTCTTTGCCCGGAATAAGCTTGAAAAAATTCTGAATTCCTATTGGGAAGAGGGACTCTATAACCGCTCCTATACGGACCGGTCAGATATATTCAAAAAGATGGTTATTTCTCCATCCCCGCAACAAATTGAAGACATGTTTATCCAAATCCACAAGAAAACTCCGGATGAACGCCTTAACTGTGGCGCCTGCGGGTATAAGAGCTGTGAGCAGATGGTGGTGGCCATTATCAATGGTCTTAATAAACCGGAAAATTGCCGTCATTATGTAGAAATTGAAAAGAACCTGCGCATTGAAAGTGAGACCCAATCGATGCTTAACCAGGTTTACGATCATACTCTGGAGGAAATGCATAAAAGCATCAACGGCCTTGAAGCCCTGTCCGGGCAGATCAATGAGACTGCAAACTATGTTTTACGCTCATCCCAGGCAATAGGGCAGATGGTGGAAAGCACCCGGTCGATTCATACCACCCTGGAGCATAACGCTAAAACGGTACTTAAACTCAACGCTTCTTCAGTCGAGGGGAAGGACCGGCTTCATGAGATAGGGGGACTGATAGCCGATGTTTCAGATCAATCCGAAGCCCTCATCGATGCCTGTAAGGTGATTGGCGATATAGCTAATGAGACCAGCATCCTCGGCATGAATGCCGCTATCGAGGCGGCCCACGCCGGGGAAGCGGTGGGCAGAGGTTTTGCCGTGGTCGCCGGGGAAATACGGAAACTCGCCGACAATTCCGGGCATCAGGCGGTAGAAATATCCGATAACCTGAAAAAGATCAAGGGACTTATCGACAACTCAAAGGAATCCTCTGCCCATGCCCAAGAACAGTTTGAGCAGATGGCTTCTCTGATTGACACGGTAAAAAATGAGGAACTGCGGATAAAAGAGGCCATGGATGTCCAGAATGCCGGCGGCAGTCAGGTGCTGCATTCCCTGAGCGAAATAAATGCCCTTATCGCAAAAATCAGGGATTCCTCCACTGCGCTGCTGGCATCGGGGAATATGGTTATTCAGGATATCAACTCCCTTAAAACGCTGTAGGAGTAGAAAGAAAAGGATAAGAGGAATGAACAGCCTGTAAGACAGAGGGACGGCTTTAATCTGTGCGGCGCTCCCTCCGGTTACCTGTTTCCGGTCACAAATTGTACCTGGCCGGAAATTGCCGCGGCAAAACCAGGGATTTTTAAGGTCCGGGTTTTCAGGATCCGGAGGTTCTGTCAGGACATGGAAGTCCTCCGGAACGTAGAAGTCCTCCAGGAGGTCCCATGGCGTATCATTCTTTATCTTTCAATTCCGTTGAATTTTCCTATCCTTCTTCAATTTATCCGGTGTTGAAAAACATGATCTTTGAGGTTTCACCGGGCTGGACGGGCATTACCGGAGAAAATGGCGCCGGTAAGACTACCCTGTTGCTCCTCGCTGCAGATCTGTTGCGGCCCAGCGCGGGGACTATCCGGCGGCCCGATGATATCCTCTACTGTCCCCAGCGGACCGATACTATCCCCAAAGGCTGGGAGGATCTCTTTTTTAGCGGTGACAATACAGCGGGCCGTCTTATGGACATCCTGGGGCTGGAAGCCGATTGGCCTTACCGTTGGGATACCCTCAGTCATGGGGAACGAAAACGGTTTCAACTGGCTGCCGCCTTAATGCGGAATCCGGCCATGCTGGCGGTGGATGAACCGACCAATCACCTGGACCGAAAGGCTGCATCCCTGGTACAGGATGCCCTGGAGGAGTATACCGGCGTAGGGCTCCTGGTAAGCCATGATCGGGCCCTGCTGGACCGGCTTTGCAACAACTGCTTGTTCCTTCGGGAAGGGACTGTTACCCTGCGGCCCGGCGGTGTGTCCCGGGGACTCGCCGAAGAGGAACGGGAACTGGTGGAACAGCGGGGTCTACGGAAGAAGCTTATGGATGAGGGAAAGCGGCTTGCGGCAGAGGCGGACAGGCGGAGGCGGATAGCGGAAAGTTCCCGAAACCGGCTTTCAAAACAGGGGCTGAACCCCCGGGATGGGGATACCCGGGGGAAGATCAACCTGGCCAAGCTCTCCGGCAAGGATGCGGTGGGGGCTAATCAGTATAAACGTATGAAAAACAGGTCCGATAAGGCTGTGGAGGCTCTGGAGCAGGCGGCGAATCCCCATGAACGGAAAAAGGGCATAAACCTGGGGGGACGGCAGGCCAGAGCGGACCGGCTCCTCTCCCTTGAACCGGGGAGCATTCCCCTGGGGGAGGAGCGAAAACTCTCCTTCCCGGAGCTGTATATAAGGCCGGGGGACCGGATCGCCCTGACTGGTCCCAACGGTTCCGGAAAATCAACTCTGATCCGGCAGATCTTATCCTGCATCCCGGAGGGGATCTCCCGGCTCTGCCTGCCCCAAGAGCTCAGCGCGGAGGAAAGTCAGGCCGTCCTTGAGGCCCTGTTCCGGGAGGAAGACAAGTTCCGGGGAGAGATCCTGGCCCGTTTCTCCCGGCTGGGTTCCGATCCCCGGCTGCTATTCCAATCGGCCCTGCCCAGCCCCGGAGAGATGCGGAAGCTGCTCATCGCCCGGGGGGTTTTCTACGAACCTGCCATTGTCATCATGGATGAACCAACCAACCATCTGGATCTGGTCTCCGTAGGCTTGCTGGAGGAGGCTCTGGCGGAATACCCGGGGGCCCTGCTCCTTGTGAGTCATGATGAGGTATTCCTATCCCGGCTTACCAACCGGGAGTGGACCATTGACCGGCGGGAAGAAGACTCAATAGTACGGATCGTACTATAATACAAATACACAGATAAGGAGTGATCCTATGAATAATAACAAACTGCCCATTCCCTCCCCCGGGGAATATAACTTAGGCGGAGGGCGGCTTTATGCGGGCAAACTAGTGTGTCCATCCTATGCCGGAACCGCGGAGATTATCAACGCCCGGCTCAGCGGTCCCGGGGAGGCTATGGTACAGGTGGAGATCGATGCCGGAATGGGAGAGGGCTATCGTGTGGAGCTTACCGAGGGGGGAGTACGGATCAGGGGCGGCGAGCCGGGGATCTATTCCGCCTTTTCGGTCCTTGCAGCTTTGGCCGGGAATGGCGATTCCGGCGGCGCCTCAGACGGCAAAGGCAGTTGGTTCCCCCTGGGGACTGTAAGCGGCGGACCGCAGTACGGGTATCGGGGGATTATGCTGGATGTATCCCGTCACTTCTTCCCCAAAGAGGAGGTTATGCGGCTTCTGGATATCATGTTCCGCCTCCGGCTCAACAAATTTCACTGGCATATCGCCGATGATCAGGGGTTCCGTATTGCCCTGAAGAAGTATCCGAAGCTGGAAGAGATCTCCTCCAAGCGGGGTTACACCGCCTATGGGGGTTTTGCTGGTAGCCGGGGTAACGACGGGACCCCCTGCGGCGGCTGTTACTCGGAAGAGGATGTACGGGATGTTCTTGCCTATGCCGCAGTCCGGGGCATAGAGATCATTCCCGAACTGGACATGCCCGGCCACATGAGCGCCATCATCGCGGCATACCCGGAGCTTTCCTGCAGCGGGGAACCTTTGGCGGTTCCCGGGGATTTTGGCATCCTCGATAATGTCCTCTGCATCGGTAACGATGCCGCCCTGGAATTCATGAAGGGACTGGTACATGCCCTGTGCGATCTCTTTGAGGCTAAAACCTTCCATATCGGTTTTGATGAGGTAAAACTGGATCACCTAAAAAGCTGCCCAAAATGCCGGGCCAGGATGCGGGCCCTGGGGATAAAACGGGTGGAAGGGCTCAAGGTCTATGCCAAAGACCAGATACGGAACAGCCTGCAAAAACGGGGCATCCGGGTGATCATGTACAACGACGGCATGGTAGAGGCCGATCCATCGGTTGTGTGTTACCACTGGCTTAGTATTAAGGGACTGCTGAAAAAAACTGTCAGCCGGATAAATCAGGGGCAGCCGGTGATCCTGGCAAATACCTCCTATTTCTATATGGATTATCCCTATGTTTGGACACCGCTGAAAAAAACCTACCGTTTCAATCCCTTCTTCCGGAATTTGACCATGCCGGAAAATATCCTGGGGCTGGAAGCGCCCCTCTGGACGGAGTATGTGGCGGATCACGGGAAGTTGGCCTTTAACGCGTATTACCGTATGGCGGCATTAGCGGAGATTGCCTGGTGCGGAGAAGCCAGGCGGTCCTACCCTGATTTTATGACCGCACTCCGCGCCCGGGAGGAGTATTATTTCGGAGAAAAACTGAACATCCCCGACAGGGTGCTAAATCCCCCGCGGGGCTTGGCGCGGATTGGCCTCCTGAAGGAATGCCTCGCCACGGATATGAATGCCGAGTATCATCTGTATTGTAGTGAAGGGAAGAAAGCTTGGGAGTGAAATTCAGCCCTGTTTTACGGTTAACTGCACACTAAGACCGGAGATAATCCGCCAGGCACTCAATATGGGCCTGGGCGCTTTCTTCGATGTTGTACTCTCCTGAACGGAGAGCCCAATCAAAGGCCACCCCCCGGAGGACTGTAATAATATACCGCATCCAGCCTTGGGGGGTAAATTTCCGGGAAATTGAGCCTTCCTCCTGTCCTTCCCGAATAAGATCCTCCAGCCGGGTAATCATGTATCGATTCTCGTATAAAAATAAGTGGTTCGACGGATAGTAGATATTCAGAACTATATCCACTCCTTCCAGGCCGACAAAGTGGATATAGAGGGCCAGATATTCCTTTACCCGTTCCACCGGATTAGAGGACACCACCCAGGAGTTGAAATGATCCTTCAAAAACTGATCCGCCCGGAGGTACAGTTCGTTGACGATCGCTTGTTTTCCCTGGTAATAATAATAGAAGGTACCGATAGACACGCTCGCTTTCCGGCAAATGTCTTTTATGGCGGTTTTTGCATACCCCTGTTTCTTTATGAGGGTAATAGCGATATCAAAAATTTGTTTTTTTGTGGTCCTGGCCCGGATCTGCCGGGATGTCAAGCCGGGAAGTTTGTTTTGTTGCTGTTCCGGAGGAGAAACTTTCTTTGCCATTACACGACCGGCATTCTGATATTTTTTTTCATAATCTTCGGGTACTAGAGTCAAAATATACAAAAAGTGGAAACTCACCAAGCCCCCCCAAGAGGGCTTGGAGAATTGTCCCTTGCGGGCGTATGACGTACCGGCGGCTCTATAGCCCCGCCGCCGCACTGGCCCCGGCGATTCTGCCGAAGACTTGGGTATCCACCAGGGCATTACCGCCAAGACGGTTCCCCGCATGGATTCCACCGGTTACCTCCCCGGCAGCATAGAGGCCGGGAATAGGTTTGCCGGATGTATTCAGGACCCGTGTAGAACCGTCAATCGCCAGACCCCCCATGGTATGGTGTACCGACGGGGATCGGGGTGTAGCGTAGAAGGGGGGTACCGAAATTTTGGCGCCGAAATTTCGTTTTCCAAAATCCTGATCCACCCCGGCATCAATAAAACCGTTATACCGGGCGATCTCCGCCTGCAGATTGCCTGGGGGAATTCCCAGTTGGGCTTCCAGGTCCGCCAGGGTATTGGCCTTGTAGATGCTTTTAGTGGCCACCAGGGTATCAATATCATCGCCCCAGCCGTTTTTGCCCCCCGATTGGGGATTCCCTGAAGTAATCTGGTCCCCGATGATGTAAAAGAGACCGTTGGGTTGTTCGAGGGCTGCTGAAGCCAGGACATCCCGTTCGGCATATTCGTTAACAAAACGTTTTCCCTGACCGTTCACAAAGACCTGCTCCTCCGCGCTACCCCAGACCCCGCCGGAGAGGGCTCCTGTTTCCGGGTGGGAACTGGGCATAAGCTGCACAAAACCCATGCCGACAAGCTCTGCCCCCGCCGCTAATCCCATGACAATACCGTCTCCGGTGGCGTTCGGGGTGTTGGTACTGGGCATTGTCAGGGGAAGGGAAGGCCAGTAAGTATTGTACTGAGCCCGCATCTCCCGGTTTTCTCCATAACCGCCGGTGGTCAGAACCACACCCCGGGAGGCGTTGATGCGTATGGGAGTGCCATCGGACAGATGACCGTTGACGCCGCCTATCCGGTCTCCGGAACGGATTAGTTCTTCGCCCTTACATTCCAGAATAATCTCCACCCCCAGTTTTTTGGCGCTGGCCGCCAGGGTGTTGATAAATCCGGTCCCTACAGGCTGATTATTACCATGGGTCCTGGGCCAAAGGGCTCCCAACACGGTGCCGATGGGATTATCAAACCGGAGACCCTGGCTTTCCAGCCAGAGCATAGCGTCCAGGGAATTCGCGCAAAGGATCCGTACCAATTCCGGATTTCCGGTGATGGTATAACCGTTCCGGTCGGTTCGCTTTCCCCCCAGGTAGGTTTGTATGATGTGGAGTTCCACCGAATCAAAGAGGACGCTGGTATCCCCCGCCAGGTAGGTCCGGATTTGGCCCTTCAGGGTCCGCAACACCGGAGCGTAATCCCCCATGTCCGGTTCCTGCAGAGTAAGCAGGGATCGTAGTTCATCCAATAGAGGGGCGGTCATTTTCACTGCCTTTTGCCTGTCGGGATCCACCGCATTATAGGCGCCTCCGGCCCGGATGGTATTGCCTCCAAGGGAGGGAGCTTTTTCAATCAAAATAACTTTGGCTCCTGTTTCCGCCGCGTTTACCGCCGCGGCCAGCCCTGCGCCGCCGCCGCCTATTATCAGGACATCGGTCTGTTTTACTATCTCCGCACCGGGGCCCCGGGCCGCTACCTGCCGGTTACGCAGGGCTTCAGCGTTCCCGCCTGCCATGGCAACTGCCGCGGCGACCGCCTCCAATACGGCCCGGCTGCTGTTACTGGCGCCGGTAATTACATCCACCGCCAGGGTCTGTCCTTCAATAATGGCCTGGGGTATTTTTTCAAAGGAGGGAGCGGCAATGGCTTCCGTTTCCATATTGGTTCCAATGGTGATTTTTTCAATCCTATTGCGGCTGAATTCTACAATCACTTCCACGTCACCGTAGTTTCCTGTTCCTGAGGCGGTGTACGTTCCGGGGGTAAATGTTTGCCCGGAGAGAACCTCTTGCGATTTGCCGGTAGACGCGCAGCCTATAACGGATACGGTTCCCAAAACCAGAATTATTGCCCCGGCGGCCAATCCCCAAAGCAACAATTTGACAGAACGACTTTTCATTTGCAGACCTCCATGAAATTGTATATGGGCCTGTTTCAAAATTTAGCATTTTGAAACAGGCCTATTTGACTGAATCGATTCAGTCAAAACGACTATAAGAAATGGTGTTGAAAAAGTCAACCACGTGAATTGCGCCACGTTAAATCTAACCATAGGGGGACGCGCATTGCCTCATGAAAAATGTTACCAAAAATAGCCCATGCATCAAAGGGACAAGCCCTGGAATATGTTGGACGGCACGCCCACGCTGATGCCCAATGACTTCGAATACGATGTCGCCGAAAACGGCTATACCCTGGTGTACCCCTGCGGTGACCGGACAGCGCCCTATTCCCTGCACATGACGCCTGACGGTACTTTTTTCGACAACATCTATCGTTCCCCTCCGGTAGACGAGGACAACCTTACCCGCTTGAGGACTTTAAGGAAAACTACACCCTTAAAACAGAGGAGGACTGTGTCCACTGGGAAAAAGAATCGAAGCGTCTCCACGAAGAGACGGACTTTGCCGTTATGGGGGGCTTCGGCGGCATGGCCCTGGGGGACATAGCGGAAATACCCGGCCCCTTCATCAAAAATCCCAGGGGCATACGGGACATCGAGGGCTGGCTGACGGCACACGTACTCTATCCCGATTATGTGCGTACCATCTTTGAATACCAGACTGGGGTTATGCTGAAAAATCTGGGAATGTACCGCCAGGCCGTGGGGGACCACATCCAGGTGATCTGGCTTTCAGGGACGGATTTCGGAACCCAGTGCAGCCTGATGCAGTCAAAAGAAATCTTCCTGAGTTTGTACAAACCCTACTACAAAAAGGTAAACGACTGGGTACATCAGAATACCCCGTGGAAGGTGTTCTACCATAGCTGCGGGGCGAGAGAACAGCTTGAGATATTCACGCCCGGCGGCGCGGTTTTGTGTTTGCCACGATACACAAGATCCTGGCGAAGGCGCCGCCGGACCGAGTTATCCGCTTCAATTCCCAGGCTCTTGCGCCGGACATCTGCTTGACCCATCCGTATCCCTTACCCGATCTTGACCACTGATTTTACAATATTGGCCTTGTCGGCCACGCTCTTGTCCATGGCGCTCTGAATATCGTTAAAGTCGAAAACATTGCTCACAATGCCTTTGAGGTTCACCTTACCGGAAGCCACCGCATCAATGGCCATGGGATATATGTGGCGGTAACGGAATATGGTCTTAAAGGTTAATTCCTTGTCCAGGGCCAGACTCATGGGGAGGTTTATCATCCCGGTTTTGCCGTAACCGACCATGACAATATTCGCGCCTTTTCGGGCTATGGACACCGCCTGCTGTGCCGTGGATTCAACGCTGCTGGTTTCAATGACCAGATCGCAGCCTCGTCCGGCTGTAAGTTCCTTTATTGCCTCAACAGGATCCTGCTCTTTAATGTTGATGATTCCCGCAGCGCCAAGCTCAAGGGCCTTTTCAAGACGCTTGGGCATCAGATCAACCTGGTAGATCTTTGAAAGTCCCATAGCCTTTAAAGCCATCGTGGAAACCAGGCCGATGCACCCGGAACCAA
>JAITJI010000074.1 GCA_031279015.1 Spirochaetaceae bacterium | reverse complement strand
AGAGTTTTCTCTCCAGCCTGGCGGAGATTTTTGAGAACCGGCCCTTTGATCTTGCGGAAGAAAACCTCCAGGCCCGGATCCGGGGCACCCTGATGATGGCTTATTCTAATAAATTTGGCGCCATGCTCCTCACCACGGGGAACAAAAGCGAACTGGCCATGGGCTACTGCACCCTCTACGGCGATATGGCCGGCGCCCTGGCCCCCATAGGGGATCTCTTCAAGACCGAGGTTTTTGCCCTCTGCCGGCGGATCAACTCCCGCAGCGCCGGAAGCGGCAAGGCCATCATTCCCGAGGCGATTCTCACAAAACCTCCCTCGGCGGAACTCCGGCCCAATCAGAAGGATCAGGACAGCCTCCCCCCCTATGAGGTGCTGGATGAGATCCTCAAACTCTACCTCTTTGAAAACCTGTCGAAGGAGGAGATAAGCCGCCGGGGCTGGGACGGAGAACTGGCAGGGCAGATCATCAAAACCGTGGCCCGGGCGGAGTTCAAACGCCGTCAGGCTCCGCCGGTCCTCAAGGTCTCACCCCGGGCATTCGGCATGGGCCGCCGGATGCCCATAGCCCGGTGGCTGTACGAAGTGTAGCAATTCTTCGTCAATTTTTGTTATGACTAAAGCAAAATCCCCTGTTCATCCCGTATTGAGGGTATGGACTATCAAAACATCCGTTTTTCATCAGCCGGATCAGGATTCCGGGTTCCGCTTGTTACTGCAGCCCGGGCCTTTGCGGTTGCAGCCTTCCTCTCCGCCGTACCGGCAGGGCTGCAAGCGGACCCAAGCTTCCCCCGGCTGCCCGGCTTTTCCACGGATCTCCTCTGGAGCGGGTCCCTGGATGAGATCTTATTGAAGAAAGGTTCCCCGGAACAAAAGGGAAACCTTACCAATCGCGGAGATCTGCGCCTCCATGCCCTGGGCTTCAGCGTCCGGGGCCAGGTGATAGATAAACGGCCCTTCCCGTTCCGGGAGCATACCGAACCGGGGAATACCGCTGTTTCCGGAGGTCTCTACCACAGCCAAACCGGGTCCCGGCTGCTCTACGGGATTTTGGACGAGTGGGGGCTCCCCGCCCGGCTCCGTAATCCCTGGGGTAAATCCGTTCCCGCCGCGGATACCCGCCGGCCATCCGTGACGGACCTCAAGACCGAAGCTTCTTCGGTCAAAGAACCTGCAACCCACCTCTACCTGGGGACTCCACCCCTGGGGATCTTCCGCTTCTTTGGGACCGCCCAAATCGACGGAACCCGTTCCCCTTCCCTGGGTGGCGGTATGGAGCTTAAACCGGCAAAGAAAACACAGCTGGGCCTTGAAGGTTTTTACACCGCCGCAACCCTGCCCCCGGAAAAACCGGCATCCTGGTTTTCCCAGGACCCTCCCCTGCCGGAGCGGGATTTTTCCCTTTACGGCTTAAACCTCTTCTACAACACCCCCCTGATCGGCCTCAGTTCCGACTGGGCCTACTCGGAAACCTTTGCCTTTGGCCGGGATATCTACGGAAGCCTGGCCCTCCGCCTGGGGGACAGACCCTGGCGCCTCTCCCTGGGAGCAGACGGAGCGGGGAGCCGTTTTAGTGACCGGGACGGCAGGGATATTGGGGCAGGTTTTAGAACCGCCCTGACGGTTGAACGGAGGGGAAAGCGGAGCAGCCTCTTCAGGGCCAGAACCAGCCTCCGGGCACCTGCTCCGGGGGAATTCTTTGACCGGAGCGATACGATCTTCCGCTACCATTTCCCCGCATTGCCGGGACGATCCGGCAAAACCCCGGGCCAATTCATCATTCCCCTGAGCGCCGGCCTTGAGGCATCCCGGAAGACCCCGGAAGCGGAAAAGACCCTGGACAGCCTGACGGCTTCCATCGGTTTTAGCCTGGGGCCGGTCCGGGCGGCGCTGGATACAACCATCACCGGGCTGGTGGAAACACCGGCGGGCCCCTACCCCGGCATAGGTTCCTCTTTTGGCTTTGAGACCCTTAAGGCGGCCGGTGAATTGGGCTATTCCCCGGGCCCCTTCCGGTTCAGAACAAAACTGGGATTCACCAGAACCGAAGGGAAGGAGCCGGTCTGGGACACCTCTTTTTCCGCCGCATTTTACGGAAAAACCGGCCGATTAAGCGTCAAAATAGCCTCTCCCCATTTTCCCCAAACCTGGACCGGCGCCCTGTCCTGGCGGCTGGAAAAGAAGGGACTCTTTAAAAAATCCGATTAACATCCCGGATACGGAGGGCCGGCCATACATGAAGATACCCAGGACAAGGGTGAACCGAAGATTCGGCGGAGTATGAAGCTCCGCCTTCCAATCAAAATTGCAATTCAGAAGAAGTTTTGGTATACTTGTCTCTATGGAAAATAAACTGGCTCATATCCGTTCAAAATCAGCTTTTATCATCGATATGGACGGGGTGCTCTACCATGGCAACCGGCTCCTCAAAGGGGCGGCGGAATTTGTGGATTGGCTTGACAAAAACAGTAAGGCCTTCCTCTTTTTGACCAATTCCAGCGAACGGTCCCCCCTGGAACTCTCCCAGAAGCTGGGCCGGCTTGGGATACAGGTTGATCCGAACCATTTCTACACCAGCGCCCTGGCCACCGCAGCCTTCCTTGCCACCCAGCGGCCCGGCGGCTCGGCCTATGTGATAGGTGAACCCGGTCTGATTCAGGCCCTCTACGACGCGGGTTTTACCATGAACAATGTGAATCCCGATTATGTGGTAGTGGGTGAAGGCCGGGGTTACAGCCTGGAAGCCCTGGAACGGGCGGTCAAACTGATTGGGGGAGGCGCCCGGCTCATCGGCACCAACCCGGACCTTACCGGCCCTGTAGAAGGGGGCATTGTCCCCGCCTGTGGCGCCCTGGTAGCCCCCATCGAGCTGGCCACCAATACCAAGGCATACTTTGTGGGTAAACCCAATCCCCTGATGATGCGCCACGGCCTCCGCCGGCTCAACGCCCACCGGGAGGACACGATCATCCTTGGGGACCGGATGGATACGGATATCGTGGCCGGGGTGGAGGCAGAGATCGAAACCATCCTGGTCCTGTCGGGGGTCACCAGCCTGGGGGATATTCCCCGTTTTCCCTACCAGCCAAAACACATCCTGGAAGGAATATACGAGATCCCCGCTTAGGTCCGATTCCTGCTGCCGCCAATTTTTCTTTTTTTCCCCTTGAAATTATTAGAAATCTTTACTATATTATCACAGATACAGATGTTTATTATCATATTGTTCACTTTGAAGGAATAAGGAGCAGAAAAGAGTATGGGTACTGATATGACCCGGATAGATATCCGAAAGATGCGGAATATCGGAATAAGCGCACATATCGATTCAGGAAAAACGACTCTTTCCGAACGGATTCTGTTTTACAGCAACAAGATCCATGCCATTCATGAGGTACGGGGCAGAGACGGAGTCGGCGCCACCATGGATCACATGGAGCTTGAACGGGAGCGGGGCATAACAATTCAGTCGGCGGCGACCCAGGTTGAATGGAAAGATCATATTATCAATTTGATTGATACCCCCGGACACGTGGATTTTACCATTGAGGTTGAACGATCCCTCCGGGTGCTGGATGGGGCCATCCTGGTCCTCTGTGCGGTGGGGGGAGTTCAGTCCCAGTCTATCACCGTGGACCGGCAGCTTAAGCGCTACCATGTACCCCGGATTGCCTTTATCAACAAATGCGACAGGACCGGGGCTAATCCCTTTAAGGTCAGACTGCAACTCCGGGAAAAGCTGGGGCTTAATGCGGTACTCATCCAGATTCCTATTGGCCTTGAGGATAAACTGGAGGGAATAGTGGACCTTATCTCCATGAAGGCGGTCTATTTTGACGGCGATCAGGGGACGGAGCTGCGGTATGCGGAGATTCCCTCCCATCTCAAGGAAGATACCGATAAGTACCGGGAGGAACTGCTCGATGCGGTTTCCATGTTCTCCGACAAGCTGGCGGAGCTCTTTTTAGGCGGAGAGGACATTCCTGAGGATCTGATCCACGCCGCAATCCGCAGCGGCACCCTCTCGGAAGCTTTTGTGCCGGTAATGGTGGGGTCCGCCTACAAGAACAAGGGGATCCAGTCCCTGCTGGACGGGGTTACCAACTATCTACCCAACCCCACGGAAGTAAAAAACTATGCCCTTGACCTTGATAAGGGGGAGGAGCGCAGGGAACTTTTGGCGGATGAAAAGAGCCCCACCGTGGCCCTGGGCTTTAAACTTGAGGACGGACAATACGGTCAGTTAACCTATGTGCGGATCTACCAGGGCAGCCTGAAGAAAGGGGATGAACTCTTCAACACCCGGGCGCGAAAACGTTTTAAGGTGGGACGACTCGTGCGGATGCACGCCGACAGCATGGAAGACATCAATGAGGGGATTCCGGGGGATATTGTGGCCCTCTTTGGGATCGACTGCGCGTCCGGGGACACCTTCTGCGGGGGAGGGCTCAACTACGCCATGTCTTCCATGTACGTACCGGAGCCGGTTATCTCCCTGGCTATCAACCCCCGGGACAAGAAGTCCGCGGATCAGATGGCCAAGGCCCTGAACCGTTTTACCAAGGAAGACCCCACCTTCCGGACCTATGTGGACAGTGAATCCAACCAGACCATCATCAAGGGAATGGGGGAACTCCACCTGGAAGTCTATATCGAGCGGATGCGCCGGGAGTACAAGTGTGAGGTCGATACCGGGATGCCCCAGGTTGCCTACCGGGAGGCCATTACCCAGAGGGCGGAATTCAACTATACCCACAAAAAGCAGACCGGTGGTTCCGGTCAATATGGCCGGGTGGCAGGGTATATGGAGCCCTACCGGGAGGGGAATTATGATTTTGTAGATAACATCAAGGGCGGCGCCATCCCCACGGAATTTGTACCCAGTTGTGACAAGGGCTTTAAAGAGGCCATTAAACGGGGCAGCCTTATCGGGTTTCCCATTGTCAACATCCTCTGTGTGATCAACGACGGCCAGTCCCACCCCGTAGACTCCTCGGACATAGCCTTCCAGTTAGCCGCCATCGGCGCCTTCCGGGAAGCCTACAACAAGGCAAAACCCTGCATCCTTGAACCCATCATGAAGGTTTCCGTTGAGGGGCCGGCGGAATTTCAGGGAAATGTTTTTGCCTCCATCAACCAGCGCCGTGGTATAATATCCTCCTCCACTGAAGACGGAACCTTTTCCCGGGTGGAAGCCGAAGTTCCCCTCAGTGAGATGTTTGGTTACTCCACGGCGCTCCGTTCCCTTACCCAGGGCAAGGCGGAATTCACCATGGAACTTGAAAAATACGGAAGGGTTCCCACCGGCATTTCCGAAACCCTTATCAGGGAATATGAAGAAAAACGCCGGAATGACCGGTAGGGGCCGGCAAACAACAGTCAAAGGAGCAAGTTATGGTTAAAGAGGAACTTATACAACGCAGTCCGGTGCGAATCTTTGAAAAGTCCATCCATGGAGGACTGGCGGCAGGGGAGCTGGGGATAATTGCATCCCCCAGCGGCATCGGCAAAACTTCGGTGTTGGTTCAAATTGCCCTGGATAAACTCTTGCAAGGCCAAAAGGTGATCCATGTATCCTTTACCCAGCATACCGATTATGTGCTTGCCTGGTACGAAGATATCTTTGACGAATTTATTAAAAAGAAAAACCTGGAACAGATTGGGGAAGTAAAAAACGAACTTGTAAAAAACCGGGTACTGATGAAGTTTAACCAGGAGGGCATTACCGGAGAGCAGATCCTCCGCAGCCTCAGGGCGCTTATCGTGGAGGGTGATTTTAGGGCCAAGGGCCTCATTGTTGACGGGTTTGATTTCTCCAAGTCCGGCCGGGAACGGATTGTTCAGATAAAGAACCTGGCCCAGGAGCAGGGTTTTTCGATCTGGTACAGTTGTACCATCAAGGGCTCCGAAACCGCTGCGGGGAATAGTTCTTCAGGCAAACGGGGGACCCCCCCTATCCTTAAGGACTTTGAGGACATGGCGGATGTGATCATCCTTATGGAACCCAAACCGGATCACATTGAGCTGTCCGTATACAAAGACCGGGACACCTACAACCCGGCCCACATGGCCCTGCGGCTTGACCCCAGGACCCTGCTCATTCTGGAACAATAAGCACGCCGGCGGCGGACATTTATTCTGCTGCCCTCCGCGCGCAAGAGATATCAATTCCTACGTTACTGATGTACCCGCAGCAGGGGCATGCCGTGAATCACCGGGCGGAGAGGGGACTCTCCTCCGGGACGGCGGCGGGGCCGGGGGATTCTGTGCCGGGCTCAGGGACAGGAGACTGGGCAGCGGGAGACTGGGAGGCCGGGAGGAAGAAGGGTTCGGAATAGTCATCGGGGCTGATGGGGGCGCCGGATTCAACGCGGTTTTTCATGTGGTCCGGTACCAGGGAAACCAGATAGTCCTGATCAAAGAGTTTGGCCAGGGCTTCCGCCATGGCCCGGGTAAAGTAGAGTTCAATTTGCAGGGAGTTGTGTTCTTCATCGGTGACGGCAATTTCGTTTTTGGCGGGCATTTGGGTAACAAGAAAGTAGGGGTTATCGTCCCAAAAGATATAACCTAAATACACCTGGGGGTAGGAACGGGCGTTTACCATGAATTTAAAGGTGCCCCATTCGGTTTTGCCTTTAAGAACATCATAGGCCTTGCGGGATTTGAGCCGTTTCCGCTCCGGAAGGTTCCGGGCTTCATAGCTGGCATGGTAACGTTCCACCGCGGAGATAAACCGGACCCGGTTTGCGGAATCCCAATACTGCCGGTAGGTAACGGTTTGGTAGCTGAACTGGATGCATACCACGTTGTCCCGGGGGTTAAAACTGAGGGTCAAGGGGATCTGCTTGATCCGGGTGGGGAAATAGGCCATGACGCCCCCATCCGCCATCCCGGCGTCCAGGGGATCCATGTCCGCAACCAGGGCTTCTTTGGAAGTTGTGGCGCAACAGAGCAACGCAGAGAGGAGCAGAACCACCACCGCATATCTATACATCATTACCTTCATAAAAAGCGGGGCCATGCCCAAGGCATGACCCCGCGTTCACGCGTCAATCAGATTAGAACCAGTATTCCATGATAACGGGGATGGTAAGAACCATATCCTGTTTTGTATCAGAAGCTGTTGTCACACCTATAGGTTTAAGCTTATGAGTAACGGTTGGCAGGGTTACGCCGATGCCGGTCTTGATAAGGCCGTTGCCAAAGTCCTTCTGGATCCAGGCGCCAAGGCCGAATCCAACGCCGCCTTCATCAAGGGTATACGAAGTTCCCGCCTGTTCACCGGTGATCTTGGGGTTAACCTGGAAGCCGACATCCGCGCCGATGGTGGCAAAACCGAGGTTGTAGGAGGGCACCAGATGGGCGTTCAGGTAAAGCCCGCTTTGACCCTCAATGTTGTTCTCTTTGTACTTGGCCCCTATCTTGGTATCAACACGGGCCGTGATGCCAAAACTGTCAAGGGTATACTTGGCGCCCACGGACAGACCAAAGGGGTTGGTATAGGAGGTATCGTCAAGATCAATGGTGTCATAGTCATCATCTACAGTAGACACATCCATCCCTTTCGTAGCGGGGAACCAGATCTTGGCGCCCAGATCGACAGTCAGGTTTTCCACCGCGGTGAGGGCAAAGGCAAGCTCTACCCTTGAGGCATCCGCTTGGTACACATCCCCCTTCGTAAAATCTTCAAGAGCCTTTGTGGTATCGACTGTCCCGTTATTGCCGATAAACTGAACCCGGGCATGACCAATATCGGCAATCTCATAGCCGGCGCCTATATGGATCTTCTGGAATGCGTACTTCGCTTCTATGCTGTTCTCGGGGAAGTGACCCGCGTTCACCAGGGCGGCGATATAGAGGCCCTCAATGGGGGTCAGGATAACTTCCGCTCCCAGCCCGTTCCCCACGAACCGCTCAAAGATATCAGCTTCACCGCCCTCAGCCAGGGTAACGCCATAGTCAAAGTTAGTGCCCCCAATTTTACCCCAGAGGGTCCCATCCGCAAATTTACCAACGTTCAGCCTGAGGAAATCCCAGGGTTTCGCCCAGATATAGGCATGATCGCCTATAGCAACACCTTTCTTGCCTTCATCATTGAAGACAAGATCCGCCTGGACCCCTATATTCTCCCAGTCGCCTGTCAGATTCACGCCAACATGCGGATGGGTAAACCACCCTCTACCAACGCCGGTGTAGGTCTTTGAATCACCCTCAGCCGGATCTACCACCCGAATGGGAGCAAAAACAGCGCGGCCCCAACCGGAAAAAACCAGTCCGGTGTCCTGTGCAAAGACAGCGGACGCAAGAACAGTGAGTACGATAGAAAGAGCAATTAGCTTTCTCATATATCCTCCTTAAACATAACAGGGGAAGTACACAACGGATACCTAAACCCCCTATCTTATGATATTATCGGTCATGATCAGTATAACAACAGGGAATGGGGTTGTCAAGTTTTTTTCTCTTTTTTTGTTTTTTTTATTGATTTTGCCGGACCTTTTTGAAATCCCGGCCTGCCGGGAAACCGCCGGGAGAAGCGGCCTGTCCGGATGCTTTAATCTTTGGGGCCCATTTCTATGATCAGTTCCACTTCCGCCCGGGAGATCTTGAGGGCCGCGGCGATTTCATCCACGGTCCAGCCCTGGCGGGCAAGTTTAACGGCGGAATCCCGGGTGGCCATGGGGGGGGCGCCCTTGCTCTTAGGGGGTCCTTTGCCAAGGGTGTCCTTTGCCAGATTGCCCGCCATCTTTATACGGTTCTGAATCTCTTTGTCCAGTTCTTCCATCTGAGTCACGGTACGGGCAAGCCACTCCCGGGCGATCTGTATATCGCCGATCCGCTTTTCAATGGCTGAAAGTTCGGTGTCCAGCAAGGAGAGCTTTTCCGCAGCCATCCGGGCCTTGTCGCTGTCCGCGGCCAGTTTTTCAATGCCCTGCCGGAGGTTATCCTGCTCCTGGGAGAGGCGGTACAGTTCATCCTCAAAACGCTTCAAGCCGGCCCCGGCTTCATCCAGGGCTTTGAAGTTCCGGTCTATGCCTTCAGTGGTGGTTTCCAGGGTCTTGTTCTTCTTTTCTATCCGCTGATACCGCTCTTCCGTGTCATCCAGGGCATCGGTGAGTTTGCGGATCTGCACCTGTATGGCCTGGAGGGTATCGTCGGAGGCGGTAACCTGGGAGAGCTTTTCCTCCACCCCCTGAGAGGTGAGGAGCAGGCGGTTGAAGGCTTCTTCCATACGGTCAATCCGGCGCTGCTCCGACAGGAACCGGGTCATCTTGTTGTTGATATCATCTTCCAGCCGCTTGATCTTGATAAACTGGGTTTCCAGTTCCGCGGCTTCCGAGCGGCGCTGATCCAGGTGATCCAGATCGCTTCTGAAATCTTCAATACGCCGCTGTAGTTCAAGTTTGAGGGCGTCGGTTTGCTCAAAGAGTTTGGTTTCCCGGATAAATTCCCGTATATGCCGGTCTGCATCCTTGATGGCGGAGTCCAGCAGTTTGACCTGCTCACCGGTATGCGCAAAGACCTCTACCCGGCGCGAATCCGCTTCGGTATAGACATCCTCAATGGCGCTCCGGACCGATGCAACCCGCTCGTCGCTTTCGGTAACCAATTCCCGCACCCGGCGCCGGACATCGTCAAGAATACCGTCCGCATCCCGGATCTGGGCGGCCAATTTGGCCTGCCATTCCTCAATTTCCCGGCGGGAGCTTTCCTGTAATTCGGACACCCCGGCGTTCCGGGTTTCGACCTGTTCCTCAATCTCCCGGAGGGAGGCGGCAAGCTCCCGCTGAGCCTGTTTGAGGGTTTCCGCGGTTGTAAGGGCGTACTGCCGGATCTCCGCCCTGACCGATGTTTCGGCGCCGGTCCGGGCCTCCTCCAGATCGCCGTTAAGCTGTTCCCGGTACCCGGCGAGGGTTTCCTCCGCCTGGCTGATCTGATTCCGGATTTCATCCTCAAATACACCGGTTTCCACCTTGAGGCGCTCAAGGGCGGAGGCAAGTTCCGCCTGTCTTTCGGCGACACGGCGTTTAAGTTCCTCGGAAAAGGCAAGCTCCAGCCTGCGGCGTTCCTCCCCTGCCTGCTCCCCCAAAAGGCCGAGATCACGATCCAGGGCCAGCTTCCACTCCTCAAGCCGGACACCGATATCCCCCTTTCGCCGGGAGAGATCTGCGGTAAAGTCGTCTTCAAAGAGCCGCAGTTTTTCTGAAACATTTTCATAGGCCCGTTCCTTGAGGGACGCCAGTTCCCGTTCTACCCCGGCCATATCGTCCCTGAGGGCTTTCACGGAACCCTCAAAGACGGCGGCAACCTCATTCCGCCGGGCGGCGGCGTCTCTCTCAAAGAGGGCAAAATCGTCCTCAACCCGCTTCTCCGTGTCCGCCATATAACTGCGGAGCTCCGCATCCAGCTTGCCGGTATCTTCCGCCATGGTTTCCAGACGGCGGTACTGCTCCGCCTGGATCTGACGGTACTCCTCAAGCCGCTTTTCCGTTGTTTCCAGCACCCGTTGCTCCATATCATCCGCGGTATCAACAAGCCGCCGTTCCAGGCCGGCGACTACTTCGGCGGAATGACCGGTAAAGTCCCGAAGTTTTGCCTCCAGAACGGAAAACTCTCCGGTTATACGGCCCTTGAGGTCCTCAGAGGAAGCCTCCAGTTCCGTCAGGAGCCGCCGGGTCCTGTTCTCCTCTTCAAGCACGCTCTCCTGCCACCGGAGATAATCAGCTTCGGCGGTGTTTTTCCACCGTTCATGCTCCCGGTCATTGGCGGTCTTGCGGATATCAAATTCCATGGCAAAGGCGGATTTCAGGCTGTCAAGCTCCGCGGCGGAGGCGGACTTCCAGGCATCAAGCTCTGTAGCGGAAGCAGTCCGGGCTTTTATCTCCGACTGCTCCATGATTTCCGTAAATACCGCTTCAACCTGTGCCGTCCGGGCATCGACGAGATTCTGTAGTTCCCTGACGCGGTTTTCCATCTCTGCAATAAGCTCCCGGTTCTCCCGGGTTTTAGCCTCCACCGCCATATCCCAGTCATCCCGCCGGATGCGGACCAGCCGTTCAAATTCGGCCATGTTCTGCTTCCATGCCTCCAGAGCAGCGGCAGCGGCAGACTCCAGGGCGGCAAGGTCCCCTTCGGCGGCGGTCTTCCGGGCGGCAAGGTCTTCCGCGGCGGCCTTCTGCCAGGACTCAAGCTCCCCGGCGGCGGCGGTCTTCCGGGCGGCAAGGTCTTCTGCGGCGGCTTTCTGCCAGGACTCAAGTTCCCCGGCGGCGGCGGTTTTCCGGGCGGCAAGGTCTTCCGCGGCGGCCTTCTGCCAGGACTCAAGTTCCCCGGCGGCGGCGGTCTTCCGGGCGGCCTGCT
>JAITJI010000136.1 GCA_031279015.1 Spirochaetaceae bacterium | reverse complement strand
TTGCCAAAAATGCCCTGGCAAAAGGCGCTTCGGTGGAGTTCATCAGTGAAATCACCGGTCTTTCCACCGAGACCATCCAAAACCTCGCGGACCGGTAGCTTCCGTATACGCCGGTAAGGCGGATCGCCCGGGACGCCTTCCCCGGATTCCTGCGGACCAGGGTTTCAATTACCGGTTCGCGGTTGGTCACAAGCCATTCTCCTTTCTTTTAATGTTATAATAACATATCAAACCGGGAGACAGCCATGGTCAACAACGACGATATCGAATTCGACAGATCCAAACCTATTTCCCTCTATGATACCAGCTTCAGGAAAAATTACTTAAAAAAATCCAAACCGGTGAATGGAAAAGGGGCCAGAAAATACCCCCTGAGATAGAACTCTGCCGTATTTACAACCTGAGCCGCATCACCGTGCGCAAGGCTATTGAAGAACTGGTCCACTCAGGATATCTGGCCCGTTTTCAGGGCAAGGGAACCTTCGTGGTCAGTGTCAGCCTGGAACAGAAACTGTCAAAATTCTATTCCTTTAGCGAGGCCCTGCTTCAGAAGGGGAAAAAGGAACACGTGAAGATGCTCTCTTTCACCGTGGGAAAGGCCGATGCCGGAATGGCCGAAAGCCTGGGGATAGACAAGGATGAAAAAGTATTCGAAGTGCTCAGGCTGCGCAGCGTAGATGATACGGCCTATGCGGTAGAGACTTCCTATATCCCCTATAACCTCTGCCCCCAGTTGACGGAGAAAGCCATAGTGGAAAAAGGGCTTTGGGAGTCAACCCCCGGCGGATTATTGAAAAATTCCGGGCCGATGCCATACATTCCTAAGATGTAATTCCGCACAATGCTATCGCCGGATAAACACTTTTGTCAAGCATTTTATTGATGATGACGCCTCAGGGCGCCTGCGCCTCCTGTTTTGTCAATTTTTTACTTGCCCCAAACCATCAAGTTTGGTATTTTATAGATACAAAAATAATAAGGAGCCCTTAGTATGGCACAACATCCGTTTCAGACCGAAGTAAGCCAATTATTACACCTCATCATCCACTCCCTCTACTCCAACCGGGAGATCTTCCTCCGGGAGTTGGTTTCCAACGCTTCCGATGCTTTGGATAAACTCAAATACCTTACCGTGGCGGAAGAAAAATACAAGTCCATTAGCTTTGATCCCCGGATCGATATTTCATTCAAAAAGGACAGTTCCAGCGCAGAGGCATCAACCTTAACCGTTGCGGATAACGGAATCGGCATGAACAAGGAGGATCTGATCGAATCCCTGGGAACCATCGCCCGGTCAGGGACCAGGATGTTCCTGGAAAAACTTGGCGCCGATGCGAAAAAGGATTCCAACCTTATCGGACAGTTCGGGGTGGGCTTCTATTCGGCCTTTATGGTAGCCGGCAGGATTGAGGTGATAAGCCGCAAGGCCGCAGAAGATACCACCTGGAAATGGACCAGTGACGGGAAGGATGGTTTTGAAATTGAGGCCCTGACCGGGGATGCCCAGGAAATCGTTGGTTCGGGAACCCGGGTGGTCCTCCATTTGACCGAAGAGGGGGCCGAATACGCCAACCGCTGGTCCATCGAGGATATCATCAAGCGGTACTCCAACCATGTGGCTTTTCCCATTTATCTGACCTACGACGAGAAGGAATACGATGACAAGGGAAAGGAAAAATCCGTCAAAACCAAAACAGAGCGGATCAACTCCGGTACCGCCCTCTGGCGGCGTTCCAAGGCAGAACTCAAGGATGAAGATTATAAGGAATTCTACAAACAGATTACTGCACAGCATTATGATACGGATGAACCCCTTCTCTATGTGCATACCAAGGCTGAGGGAAGCCTGGAATACACCACCCTCTTCTACGTTCCCAAAAAAGCTCCCTTTGATATGTACAACGTGGACTATAAGCCGGGGGTAAAACTTTACGTCAAACGGGTCTTCATCACCGACGATGACAAAGAACTCATGCCTACATGGCTGCGCTTTGTCCGGGGGATCATCGATTCCGAAGACCTGCCCCTGAACGTAAGCCGGGAGATCCTGCAGCAGAACAAGATCCTCATCAACATCAAAAATGCATCGGTGAAAAAACTCCTCTCGGAATTCAAGGCCCTGGCGGACAGCGCCGCTTCCGGATCGGATGCGGTTAAAGAAAAATGGGAAGCATTTGTCGGGCAGTTTAACCGGCCCCTTAAAGAAGGGCTCTACCAGGACTTTGCCAACCGGGAGACCCTCCAGGAACTGGTACGGTTCAAGAGCACCGCCGCGGAGGGCTGGACCAGCTTTGCGGATTACGTCTCCCGGATGAAAAGCGATCAGAAACACATCTACTATATTACAGGGGGGGATGAAAAGACCCTCCGCTCATCACCGCTCCTTGAAGCCTACAGGGCCCGGGAAATCGAAGTCCTCATCATGGATGACGAGATCGATGACATCGTCATCACCTCCCTTCACAGCTACCGGCAGACCAGGGGTTTGTCTGAAAAGTCCGGTGATGATGATAAGGGTGAAGGCCAATCCTGGGAGCTTAAGGCGGTGAACCGGGCCGGTGCGGACGAGGAATTGGGGGAGAAGAAGGACAAGCAGGCGGAAAAAGAGGCTAAGCCGGTTATCGAAAAGATCAAGAAAGCCCTGGGAGACCGGGTCAAGGACGTAAAACTCTCCCGGCGTCTCCACGATTCTCCCTCCTGCATCGTGGCGGATGAAAACGACCCCTCCATCCAAATGGCCCAGATGCTCAAGGCCATGGGCCAGACGGAAATGCCCGACATTAAACCCATCCTGGAGGTGAACGGGGATCATCCCATCGTCGCCGGTCTTAAGGACACCGAAGATGCGGAGCGTATCGCCGATGTGGCGGGGGTGCTCCTGGACCAGGCCCTCCTCGTAGAGGGAGTCAAACTGAAGGACCCGGCGGATTTTGTAAAGAGACTAAACAGACTCTTAGGATCCGCATAAGCATAAAATGCCATATCCGGTAATGCCGCAAACAATTTCCGATGCCGCGCAGGGGGACTGGGATATACCGGAGGTATTTCCGCAGGGCCGTAAAACAGCATCCGCCTGGGTTGTACTCTTCCCATGAAAAAGCAGCGTTCCCTTGTCTTCAGGTGTTCCTCTTGCGGACATGAGGAACCCAAGTGGCTTGGCCGTTGTCCCGAATGCGGGGAGTGGAATACCCTCATTGAAACTGCGGTGTCCGATATCCGCAGAGCCGGTACGGACCGGACTTCCGGGGAGCGTGGGGAAGTTCTGCCTCAGTCCCTGCCCCTTCAGGCGGTAGACCCCCAGGAGGGAAGCCGGATCGGGAGCGGAATAACGGAACTGGACCGGGTGCTGGGGGGCGGCATCATGAAGCGTTCCGCCATACTCGTGGGGGGGGAGCCGGGAATAGGAAAATCCACCCTGCTCCTCCAGGCTGCTGCCGCCGCAGAAACAAAGGGCCGGATCCTCTACGTTTCCGGGGAGGAATCCGCCGGGCAGGTACGGATGCGGGCGGATCGTCTGGGGCTTTTGGGAGGGGATGGCGCTTCAAAAGAGGGCGCCGCCTCCCGGATAGAGATATGCTGTACCGGGCGGCTTGAGGACATACAGCGGATCCTGGAAGCGGTAAGGCCGGTGATCATCATGGTGGATTCCGCCCAAACCTTGCATACCGATGAGGCAGGGCCTGTCCCCGGTACGGTAAATCAGATGAAGTACTGTGCCTGGGAACTCATCTCCTGGGTTAAGGAGCACGACGCCGCCCTGTTCCTGGTGGCCCATGTCACTAAAGACGGGATCATCTCAGGGCCCAAATCCCTGGAACACATGGTGGATACGGTGTTCTACTTTGAGGGGGCCCTTTCAACAGCCGGCGACGGGGATCACCGGTTCCTGCGGGCGGTAAAAAATCGTTTTGGTTCGGTGGATGAGATCGGTATATTTACCATGGGAGAGCGGGGTCTCTCCATGGTGGAGGACCCTTCGGGGATATTCCTGGTACGCCGGGAGGGGGATCTGCCCCCCGGCGTGGCTACCGCTGCGGTACTGGAGGGGTCCCGAACCCTGCTGGTGGAGATTCAGGCCCTGACGGTCCCCGCAAAAAGCGCCATGACCCGGGTATTTTCAGACCGGATCGATTCGGCCCGGGTGTCCCGGATCGCCGCCACCCTGGAAAAGCACCTGAAACTACGCCTCTCTGATCAGGATCTCTATGTCAATGTGGCAGGGGGCATCCGTATTGCGGAAGTAGGGGTGGACATGGCCCTGGCGGCCAGTCTCTACTCCGCCCGGACCGGCCTGCCCCTCCCGGCAAACACCGCCATGGCCGGGGAACTGTCCCTGGCGGGGGAGCTGCGCCCGGTACGGCGGCTTTCAGGACGGATCAAGACCAGCCGGAGTCTCGGTTTTGAGACCTTTCTGGCCCCCCCGGAGCCGTCGCAGGATGGAGGATCGGTTTATGGCGGGAATACACCGGTAAATTCCGATACTCCTGCCGGAAGAGAAGCGGCGGATAGTGAAAGGGGAACCGGTAAAATAGTTATAGCAAAAAATCTAAAATTAGCTATAAAATCCCTCTTTTCTTAAAAAAATACAAAAAAACGTATTTTTTTCATAAAATGTGCCTAAATTTTAAAAATTTACTTGACGGGACCGTAAAACTAAGGTACTGTTCTCTTGAGCAGGAATTTTTGTGAGTCTTTTTGTGTGTAGCGGACAGTTGGCAAGGGGCTCTCTGGTGATAAAAGGTAGTGAGTCGCTTCTCTCGCACGGTCTTGGTGATTCAATCCCTGTTGCAATTATTATGCATCCCGTTTTCTTCCTGGACGGATCCTTATGAGAAAGGGATCGTTCCATGAGGATATTGGAGTCGTCCTGTTATTGGACGTGAATAATAGCGTGCCCGGACGCGTAAAACCATAGGTTTGAGCATACTCCTGATGTAAAAGACATCATCTGTTATCCGATCTTTTGGTTATCCGGGTGAAGGAATTTTTCTCAATGGCCAAGAAACTGTATGTCGGGAATCTTTCGTATAACACGACTGAAGAGGGTCTCCGCAATCTGTTTTCCGGATTTGGAAGTGTTGCCTCTGCCAAGATCATCACGGATCGCGAAACCGGCAACTCCAAAGGATTCGGATTTATCGAAATGAGTACCGATGAAGAGGCAAGTGCAGCGATTGCGGGTACCAATGGACGTGAATTTGAGGGGCGTCAGCTTCGGGTAAACGAGGCAATGGATAAGCCCCGCAGGGATCGCGGCGCAGGCGGTGGTTACAATAACTGGTAACCATAGGTAAACCGGTACGAGCTTTCTACCGATGCACCGAAAAGGGAAGACGCTGAAGAAGTATACATGCTTCATGTTTTTCTGGTTTAGTTTTAGCTGAATTTTTACATCCTTATTGCAACAGGCCCCGGGCTAATAAATTGTCCATGAGTCGTGTTAATGTATTAATGTCTATTACTTCCGAAGCGTCTTCAACTGTTTCTTGTATTTCCCGCCAGTCCTCTATCCCCAAGGGCATGGAAGATTCCTCATATTCATCCCAAAAAAAGGCTGCTATATAACCTAACTTGAGAAGAGACTCGGGGTTTTGTCCCCGGAGACGCTCCAGAGTCCGGCAACAGATATCCTCAGCGGCAGCGTTTCCAATAACCGGAGCCGTAAGCCGGCAGAATTCCCGGCCAATCCAACCGGACTCCTCCGCCCCGTCCCCGGGAGACTTGACCCGGGCGGTGAGTTTTGACAAAAAACGGTCCGCCGGCGACACGATCAAAGGCCCTTGGGGGGTCCCAGGATCTCCGCCCAGATCACCGCCTTCTTCAGAGAAAACCTGCTGATCCTCCGGAAAACTTGCCGGGCCTCCTGTTTTTGTCCCGTCCCCGGGATGCCGGCCGGCTGCGCTTCTTCCGGTCTGTACGTAAATGCCGGGATGGGGAGGACTTTACCGGCGCTTTTGTCTTCTATCAATGCCCCGGTAAGTATCCCGGCGGAGAAGTCCCGGACCGGTTTTCCCGGGACCGGCGATTCCGGAACTTCAGATTCCGAGGTAACCGGCAGATCCCAGGCCGAAAAATGCAACTCATACTCATCGTCAGCGGCGGCAGGCCCACGCGGCTGATCATAGACGGCCCGGGATGAAGGGGCTGCATCCTCCCGCTGCTTCCGCCGTTTTGTCAGTATCCGGCAGATCCTCAGAATCCAGTACCCTGCAAGCAGGGCCACCGGGATAAGCTGCAGAAGGAGTGAAAGCAGTTCATCCATACTCAGGGAGCCGTACCGCCGGGATCGCCGCCGCCGGAATTCCCAATGGCGGTCCGCATATCCGTATCGGCCTTGATATTATTAAACCGGTAGTAGTCCATGATACCCAGGTGTCCGTTTCTGAAGGCCTCGGCAATGGCCAGGGGAACCTCCGCTTCCGCCAGGACCACCTTGGCCCGGTTTTCCTGAACCAGGGCGATCATCTCCTGCTCCTGAGCCTGGGCCGCGGCCCGGCGTTTTTCCGCCTCCGCCTGGAACCGGCGTTTGTCCGCTTCGGCCTGATCCGCCTGGAGTTTGGCCCCTACATTGGCTCCCACATCAATATCCGCAATATCAATAGAGAGGATCTCAAAGGCGGTTCCCGCATCCAGACCTTTCTCCAAAACCCGCTTGGAAATGGTATCGGGATTCTCCAGTACCGCCTTGTAGGATTCCGAGGAACCGATGGTGGTAACGATCCCCTCCCCTACCCGGGCGATGATGGTCTCCTCCGTGGCGCCGCCGACCAGACGTTCGATATTGGCCCGCACGGTAACCCGGGCCTTTACCTGAAGCTGGATGCCATCCTTGGCTACTGCATCAATGGTATGCTTCCCCTTGGAGGTATCAGGGCAGTCGATAACCTTGGGGTTGACGCTGGTCTTAACCGCCTCCAGTACATCCCGGCCCGCCAGGTCTATGGCGGCAGCCCGCTGAAAAGGCAGGGGGATATTGGCCTTATTGGCCGCCACCAGAGCCCAGCTCACCTTCATCACATCCCCCCTGGCAAGGAAGTGGGTCTCCAGCATGTCCGAAGCCACCTCGATTCCCGCCTTTGACAGCATGATCCGGGAATCCACAATAACCGAAGGATTCACATGCCGCAGCCACATGCCGATAAGCCGCCCCATCCCCACATAGGCCCCGGAAAGCAATGCCCGGAACCAGAGGCCGAAGAAACGGAAAAAGAGCAGCAGAAAACCCAGGGCAAAAAGCCCGGCCACAACCAGCAGAATAATAGAAACCGTATAAGCCATAGACTCCTCCTCGCATAAAAATATCCGGATATATTGAAGCGACGGACAGTCTGCGGCAATAGACCGGTCAAACCCGCCGTACCACAACCCTGTTGCCCCGGACCCTGACAACCCGGACAACCGAATCGGCTTCAACAAAAAGCCCCTCGGATTCCACTTCCAGGGTCCGTCCGGCAACTTCGGCTTTTCCCGCAGGCCTGAGGGTCGCAGTGACCCGCCCGGTTTTGCCCAGCAGGGACGCATAGTCCTCCCCGGCATCGCCGTCCGGGAACAGTTCCGCATCCCGGGGACCGCCTTCATTCATGGACCCGGAAGCAACGCTATTCCCGTTCACGGGTTCGGAAACGGCGGAGGAGCTTCTGCCCAAAGGGCCGGAAGCGGTCCCCGTGATCCGCGTTTGCAGGGTAAGGCGGTCAAAGATCCGTATCTTTGGCCCTATGAGGGCGATGACCGCAATTCCGGCTATCGCCGCCAGAATTCCCAAAACCACCACCACCGCATTCCGGCCCAGGAGGTCCCATTCCCAGTCGAACCGGGGGATGATAAAATCCTGCATCGAAAAGAGGAGGGAGAGACCGATACACACCAGGCCGGAGATCCCCATGATCCCAAAGCCGGGAAGCACAAAGATCTCCACCGCCAAAAGAGCTATCCCCAGGAGAAAGAGGATGATCTCCAGGGAATCTACCCGGCCCAAAAGAGCGCCGGAACCAAATACGGCAACAAAGGCGATCATGGCCACCACGCCGGGAATGCCAAAGCCGGGGGTGTTGATCTCCAGAAAGATCATCACCAAGCCCAGGAGGATCAAAATAACCTGAACGGGGCCGGAATTGAGAAAAGCCACAATGCCATCGGCAAAGCCGGGGGCGCTTTCCCCCGCCGTTCCGTGGGCGCCGATTGCAGCAAAGAGGGTCTCCCGGTCATCGGCAAGTTCCCGGACAAGGCCGTAACGGCGGGCATCGCCGCTGGTGAGGGAGAGGAGTTTTCCCGCCGGGGAGATAACGGACAGGCGTTCCACCGTTCCCTCCGGAGAAACCGCCTCCAGCCGCTCCAATTCCTCCAGGGTAAGGATCTCAATCCGGCCATCCGCCGAAACCTCCCAGAGTTCCACATCAAGATCCACCATCGCCAGGGCGAGACCCGCGGGGTGCCCGTTGCGTTCCGCCAGGGCCGCTATCTGGGACCGGATTGCCGCCACGGTTTTTTCTCCCGCCGCTTCAACATTGCCATCCGGTCCTGCCAGTACCGGGGCAGCGGCCCCCAGGGATGTCCCGGCGGCCATGTAGATTTCGGCGCAGGAGAAGGCGATCAGCGCCCCGGCGGACCAGCTTACCCCCATGGAACCATCGCTGTTGTGCACCCAGGCAATAGTCCGGGCATTTTTTATGGATGTTATAAAAGAAGTTATCTGCAGGGCCGAATCCACCCGGCCACCGAAGGTATCGATCTCAAAGATGATAAATTCCACCCCTTCTGCCAGGGCCTTGTTGGCTTCCCTGCGTACAAAGATAACCATAGGAAGGTCGATATCCCCCCGGATCGGGATGATCCAGGCGGATCCGGCATTGGACCCGGGGGCCTTTTCCGCACCGGCGGTCCGGGAGTATACTGAAACCGGAAGGGAAAGGAAGAGGAGCAACACAAAGAACATACGGCCGGCATCCGGCCTGGAACGATGCCACTTCATGATATACTTATATTGTACATGATAATTTGAAATCGTCCATATACGGAGAGCGTATTATGCACAATAAGGGGAAAATCCCGCACAAACCCCATCGTATAACCCGGAGGATAGGAGGGGGAATCCTGATCGCCTTGGGTTTCTTGTCCGGCTGCCGGGGGAATCTGGAGGCCCTGCCAAAGGGGATAACCCTGATCTGGTCCGATGAATTTGATTATGAGGGAGCGCCGGATCCGGATAAGTGGGATTTTTCCCTTGGGGCGCACGGCTGGGGAAATGCCGAAAAACAGGAGTACACCAACAGCCGGGAAAATTCGGCAGTGGGAAAGGGGCTGCTTGAAATCAGGGCCAGGAACGAAAATGACCGCTGGACGAGCGCCCGGCTGACAACACAGCATAAGGCCCAATGGACCTATGGTTATTTCGAGATCCGCGCCAAACTGCCCAAAGGACGGGGGACGTGGCCTGCAATCTGGATGCTCCCAAGCGCCGACCATTACGGACCCTGGCCCCGCTCCGGGGAAATCGATATCATGGAACATGTCGGCCACGATCAGGACAGGGTTCATACTACGGCCCATACCGGCGCCTTTAATCACACAAAAAATACCCAGAAAACCGAATCGGTTATTGTAAAAGATGCATCCCGAAAGTTTCATGTGTACGCCATGGAATGGAACCCCGCCTATATCCAATGGTATATCGACGGGAAGGCTGTTTTCCGGTTTGACAATCCCGGGACCGGAAGCAGAGTGACGGCGGGTGAGGAAAGCTCCGGCGGAACAGCTGCGGAAGTCTCAAAAACCGCCAGTGAGCTATGGCCCTTTGATATACCTTTCTATTTAATTCTCAATATTGCCATCGGCGGTTCCTGGGGTGGACAACAGGGCATTGATCCTGGTTTACAAGAAGCGGTTATGCAGATAGATTATGTGCGGGTATATCAATGATTAAAACCATCATTGTTATTGACGGCATGGGCGGCGGCGTAGGATCTCAGCTTGTCGCAAAACTCCGGGAGAGCTTTGGGAAATCCCCGGAAATCATCGCCCTGGGTACCAATGCCACCGCCACCGAACGGATGATCAAGGCCGGGGCGGATCGGGGGGCCACCGGAGAAAACGCCATCCGCGTCTCCGTGGGCCGGGGGGGCCTTATCCTGGGTCCCATTGGCATCGTCATCCCCGACAGCCTCATGGGAGAAATTACCCCGGAAATGGCCCGGGCCATCCTCGCTGCCCCCGGCGAACGGATCCTCCTCCCCCTGCAACAGGATCATTTTCTCATTGTCGGCATTGAAACTATGCCTCTGGGCAAAATAATGGAACGGGCCATAGAGCTGGCGCGGGAGAAGATGGGGCTTTAGCGTCCGCGGGGATGCGAAAAAACCCTGACATCCTGGACGGCAGCACATCATTTCTGTTCTTGACGATACAGGTACCGGCGGGAAAAACAGAACAACTGCTACCATAGGCGCCATCATAGATTTTGCGAACGCCAACTACAGTAATCCCAACCTCTCATCCTTGATGATTGGCGATTATTTATGCCTGTCAAACCGGTATTTGATGTTCAAATTGAAAGAAGCCGTCGGCATGTCCCTGAATGAATATATCGTGGATCTGAGGATGCGGAAAACCGTCCATCTGCTGCGAAACACGAATTTACCGGTAAGCAGGATCACTGCGGCTGCCGGGCTGGATAATGACACCTATTCTATAAACTCTTCAAAAAATATTTATCACTGTACCCCCGGGAATTTTTGGAACGCTGCTGCGGGGTGGTATAGTCAGCCGGGGCTGCCCCTGAGTTCAACCCATCGACAGCCCGCTGCAAAGAGACCGCCGCCGGGCCGGTTACTTTTTCGCCTTGGTCTGGCCCGCGGGCCGGATATCCACCGAATTCAGCATGGCAAGGAGGCGATCTTTTTCGATAAGATCGATAAGCCGGGCTTCAGTGTAACGCCTGGCCTCTTCACTAAAATTGCCTACGGTGATGCAGAGGCCCTTGCCGGCCTTTACCTCTTTCAGGTGGGAATGGAAGTCCCGGACGATAAGTTCCCCGATAGCTCCCTGGGTGCGGATAAACCGGAACATCACCACATCGGACCACTTGGGGGTGTCTACTTCCGCCAATATATCGGCCCATTCATTTTTATTTACGGAGATATTGGTAATTTTGATCTTTGCCCGCTGGTAGTACCCCATAACGATCTTGCGGCAGAGGGCGACAAAATCGGCGGAAGGGGCCATGAGGAAGATCTGCAAATTTTTATTAGCGTTGAGTTCGCCATATTTACCTATCAGTATGGATACATCCTTGTATGTAGGATTCTGTATCTGGATGTCCTTCAGACAGGCCAGGGCTTTGGGTATTTCATTTTTTTTCAGATATACTGTGGCCAGATGGTACTTCAGGTCTATCAGGACATCGGGTTTGATGTTTTCATGCTTCAGGCCGATCTCAAAATCCTCAATCGCCTGATCATATTGACGCAGATCCATGTTGATGGTCCCTGATGTGAGGGAAGCATTGGGTCCCAGCACGGGATCCGGCCGGAGGTGGGTGAATATCTTCAATGCCTGTTCGGTCTGGTTGGCGTCATAATAACATTCCCCCAGGGTGTAGATGGATTCCTTGTCATCGGGGGCCAGATCGATGGCTTTTCGGATAAAGGCCATGGCATCCTTGTATTTTTTTGTTTTGAAAAAGGCATGTCCAAGATAGCGCAGGGTGGGCGGATGTTCCGGGTCGAGTCTGCGGGCAACCTGTAGGAGCTGAATCGCTTTGTCGTAATTCTTCTTCTGAAATTCCAGGGCGCCCAGGTTGAAGTTGCACTCAAAGTCATCGGGCTTTTGGGTACGGGCGGCGAAAAAACTCCTGTAAGCATCATCGATTAATCCTAATTTCATTGCGGCAAGACCAAAGCGTTTGTTGGCTTCAAATTCATCAATACCGGAATTGGAGCCCGGCGACTCAAGCAACAGTTGATAGACTTTGAACGCCTGATCCCAGGCGCCTTCCCGAAAGTACTTATCTCCCATTATGGCCAGGGCTTCGGGATCCCGGGGATTCTGGGCAAGCCGCTTATTCGCCTCCTTGAGCGCGGCGCCTTCGTTTTTCTCCCATTTCATCTTGCCCATATCACCACCACTGATACGGCCCTGGATGAACATGAACAGAATAACCCCAAACACCAGAACAATTATTACCGCAAGCACAGAAATAAGACTGTACATATCCCTATTATCGGTAAAATCGACCACTTACTCAAGGGTACGCAGGGACAGAGTACAAAACCGTTGACAAATTCCTCTACCCTATCTAAAGTTATTATTAAGGAGCTTAACCGATGGCATCTACAATTGGTATAAAAATCGCTAACGGTGAGTTCTACTCGATAGTCGAGGAGAATTCCGACGCCAGGAAAAGACTGATCCTTACAACGGTTCATGATGGCCAAAAAAGCATGCAGATAGATCTGTACAAGAGCTATGTCCATTCTATGGCCGATGCTCTGTACATTGGTAGTGTAGTTGTCGAAAACATAAAGCCCAAACCCAAGGGAGACCCATCGGTGGAACTGGTCATAACATCCACTGCGGAGGGAGAAATTTCCGCAGATGCCACCGATCTGGACGCTTCCGTCAAGGGTGAACACATGCACCTGAGCGTATCTCTTAAGTCCTTGGATGAGGACAGCCGGTATCCGGAACTGCCCGATTTTGAAGTGGAACAGCATGAACCGCCGCCTCAGGGTCTCTATGAAAAGGCTCAGGTGGCAAAAGAAGATACAAAGCGGACTGTCGCCCTGTTGCCGATCATCGGAATTGGGTTGTTGATTGTCCTGGTGTGCCTTGGCCTGGTGGTTTTCCTGCTCCGGGGAAGGTCCGGGGCGAAACAACCGGAGACGGTTTCTCCCGCGGCTGAAATCCCAGTGGAGACTGCGATTCAGCCTGCACCGGCAAAAACAGAACCGCCCCCCGGGCCGGTTGAAATTGCGCCGCCGGATGAGCCGGTGATCATAAAGGCGCCTCCGCCCCAGTCCGAGCCGGCTGCTGAGGCTGCGCCGGTTAAACGGCAGCGGCCGGCCCCACCGGTGGCTTCCTACAAGGTACCCGCAACCATTCCCCCGGGAGGAGTCCCCTACAAGATACGCTGGGGGGATACCCTTTGGGATATATCGGAGGCTTTTTATCGGAATCCCTGGTTGTATCCCCGTATTGCCCGGTTTAATACTATCCGAAATCCGGATCTTATCATCTCCGGCACCACCATCCGGATTCCGCCCAGGCAGTAATCCGTTTCGCCACAGGGTCCGTATCCGCAGAAGGGCCGGATACGGTTACCTGGCGGAATGGTTCCCCGGAACTAATGTGTTTTTAACAGGAAAATCTCCCATAAACAGGATATTTGTTTTTTTGATTCTTGGGTTCTTCCTCTTTACTAACCTGAACTCATGCAGGGCGGAGGAGGTTTTGGATCTCCCTGTGGAGGAGGCCGCGGCGCGGCTGCGGCGGGGGGATGTGGATTTTATCCTCCAGGCCAGGGAAAACCGGATGGGGGAACTGGGACGGCTTCACCCCCTGGCCCCCTTTTATGCAGGGCTCCTTGTGGAGTCCGGCGGGGAGGAACAAGGGGCGCCTGAACGGGCGGCCCGGCTATACGAATCCATTCTGCAGAACCCTCCGGCCGCTCAGGTGTCTTCTGTGAGCGGCTCCCGGAAGGAAACGGCTTTACGGGAACCAGTCCGGGATGCGGCGGCCCAAAAACTCCTCATCATGCTGCTGGAGCATCCCGATGACCGCCGGGCGGAGCGGCTCCTGCGGCTCCTGCAAAAAAAACCGGCCCCGAATCCCGGTTCGCCGGCGGCGGCGCTGTATGCGGGGCTCCGTTACAGCCTGGGCCGGTATGAGGAACTGACCCGCAGTGAGGCCCCGGATCAATCCCCCTGGGAAAGGGCCTTCCGGCTTGCGGCAGCGCTGAGAACCCAAAAAACACCGAAGAAGGGTTCCCTCCGGGAAGATCCGGGCCGGGAGCTGGCGGAATTCTTCTTCTCCCGGGGGGAGGATCCCTCCGGCAGCTACGGAGAGGCCGCCCGGTGGCTTTTCGGAGAGTTTGATGCGTTGCCGGCCCCTCCTTTAACCGAAGTGGAGATCACCGCCATTGCAGGGCGGCTCGCCGTCACCCGCTCGGCCTACGAAGAAGGGCTCCGCTGCTTCCGGGTGGTACTGGGAGAGGAGCTATCCCTCTTCTTCCGGTATCCCCTGTTGCTGAACGATCTGGGCAGGGCCTTCCAGTACAGTTCCTCCCGGAAAGAAGGGGTTGCCCTTTTTACCGAATGGGAAGGGCTGTTCAGCCTGCCCCGGGATGATCCCCGGGTCCCGGCGGCTTTTGGAGAGGCGGAACCAGCCCGGGAAGACATTCGGTACCGGCTCCTCTTCTATGCCGGCCGAATGGAACGGTTACGGGGACAGTATGATGCGGCGGCGGACCTCTTTACCCGGGCCCTCGTCTTTGCCCCGGATGCCCTCCAGCGGGATGCATGCATCTGGTACATCCTCAACCTGTCCCTGAAAAATCCGCAGGAGGCCGTAGTGCCGCTCCTGGCTGCCTATATCACCCTCTGGGATGATCCCTCCTATTTTGAGGATATTTTGGACCAGTTATCCCGGGATCTGATCGCCGGCGGGCAGTGGACAATACTCCTTGAGGTGTTCTCCCTGCTCCGTGACCGGGCCGACGGGCCAAGCGTATCAAAGTACGCCTACATCCTGGGACGGGCAGTGACGGAAGGGTATATTCCTGAAGCCCTGGCCCGGGCCGCCCTGAACCGCTCCCCAGGCTCAGGCAACAGGGATGCCGCCGCGGAGAGGGTTCCTGGTTCAGAGGATTCCGGGAGTATAGCGGCGGCGTTTTTCCGGATCGCCCTGACGGAAGGAGGTTTCTCCTCCTGCTATCCTACCCTGGCCTCTCTGCGCCTAAGACAGTACCGTGATCCCCTGCCAAATGCGGGCGGAAGGGAACCGGTAAGCCCTGGGGCCGAAACCGCCGGAGATTTTCCCCATGGGGAGGAAATGGAATTCCTCCTTGGTTTCTCCCGGTTCGGCGCCGGAGCCTTTGCCTATCCCTATATACAGGCTAAAAGAGAGGAACTCAGCATCCCGGAACTCCGGGCCCTGGCCCGGGAGTACAACAGGACAGGGCGCTGGGGGGAATCGATCCGCCTGGTTTCGTTCTATACAAACCGGGCGGATTACGATATTCACCAGGATGATATAGAACTGCTTTACCCCAGGCCTTTCAGGGATCCGGTAGAAAAAAACGCCCGGGAAACGGGAATACCGGCGGCGGTTCTCTATGGCCTCATCAGGACGGAGAGTTTTTTTACCCCAGACATCGGTTCCCGGGCCGGGGCGATTGGGCTTACCCAGCTTATGCCTGCGACTGCCCTGGAAATGGCCGGCCGCATCAGCCGTCTTGGGGGGCCCAATTACGTGGAGGACGGGGTGATCGATCTTTCCAATCCGGCGGTCAACATCCATCTGGGGGCATTTTACCTCAACTATCTGTGGACCCGCCTGGATTCCCCCCTCCTGGCCCTGCTGGCCTACAACGGCGGTATGGGCAGGGTGCGGCGCTGGCGGACCGCTGAGTCCCGGCTACCCCCGGACCTGTTTCTGGAGACCATCGAACTGCGGGAGACCAGGGAATATGGCCGCAAGGTCCTGGCGGCGGCGGCGGCTTACGGATATCTTTATTATGGTATGGCGATGGAGGGAGTTGTTGCCGATATTTTAGGAGAAAAACATTGATGGAGGTTTTCGCCCTGTGCCGCTGATATCCAAATACCGTGTCATTGCCCTGCTGGTGATGGCGTTCCTCTGTCTGGCCGCCCTGTTCCTGGGTCTGTCCGTGGCAGGCTCCTTTTTTGATATACCCCAACTGATCTCCTTGCCGGGGGATTTTTTTGTCCGTTCCTACGGGGCGCTGGCGTTTTTGATCCCCCTTTACTTTATCGGGGCGGCCTGTATTTTGGCTGACCCTGCCTACCGCCCTGACCGGATCTTCATGCTGAGCGCCTCGGTGGTCCCCTTTATCACCCTGGCGGCGGGATTCGTCCTTATCCGGGATTTTGATCATCTGGCCTATGGGAATCCCTTTCTGAGACAGATGGGAAGAGTGGGAATCAGCTTCTGCCTGATCCTGCTAATCCTTCCGGAGGGTCTCCTCATCATGGTATTGTCGAACCGGTTCTTTTCCCCTAAGATTTTGGGAAAAAATCAAAAAACCCGGACCGCCATCAGACTCCTCCCAAAGGTGACTGACACCCCTGCCGGGCCAACACCGCCGGAAGAGGGGGAATCCGCCATGTCCGGCGTCGAGACTGAAGATACCTTTGACGCCATGGGAACCTTTGTCCCGGCGATCCGGCAACCCGGCCTGATCAGCCTGCCGGAGCTAAAGCCCCTGGCCAGCGCCGCAGCCTTCCGTGAATCGGAAGATGCCGCCCATTGGCCGCTCCTGACCCGGGACGCCGGCGGAGACCCTGAGGGCTCTGTGGAAGAGTCTGGAGAGACTGAAGAGGCTGGAGAGGCGGAAGAAACTGAAGAGACTGAAGATGCGGAAGAGAGTTTGACCCCTTTCTTTCCCGCCGGGATCCCCCCTGCGGGTACGGTTCCCAAACGCCCGTCCCGGCTTCCCTACGGCATCCCGGTGGAGGGGATCCTCAACCAGTATCCTGACGGCCAATACTGGATCATCGATCAGGGAACCCGGGATGCGGCGGAAACCCTCCGGGCAACCCTGGAGGAATTCCATATCCAGGCGGAGGTGACAGGGATCCGTAAGGGGCCGGTGATCACCATGTTCGAGATTCTCCCCGCCCCGGGGGTAAAACTCTCCAAGATCGTTAACCTGCAGGACAACATAGCCCTGCGCCTCGCCGCTTCTTCGGTGCGGATCGTGGCCCCAATTCCGGGGAAACACGCCGTAGGGATCGAGGTCCCCAACAAAAAACGGAACATCGTCTCCTTTCGGGAGATCATTGAAGGGGAGCTCAGGGATGAGTCTTCCCGGGATGACAAACGGTCCGACCACAAGGGGGACCGAAGGCCAGAGATCCCCGTGATTCTGGGGAAGGACATCACGGGGGAAGCCCAAACCGTAGACCTGGTTCACATGCCCCATATCCTCATTGCCGGTTCCACCGGGTCGGGTAAATCCGTATGTGTTAACGCCATGATCCTTTCGATCCTCTACCAGAAGACCCCTGCCGAATGCCGGCTCATCCTCATCGATCCCAAGATCGTGGAGTTGAAACTCTACAACGATATCCCCCATCTCCTCACCCCGGTGATCACCGAACCAAAACGGGCCTTCCAGGCCCTCCAATACTGTATCTACGAGATGGAGCGGCGTTACTCCTGCCTGGACTCCATGGGGGTCCGGGATATACGGAGCTACAATAAACGGGCCAGGGAACGGAATATTGCTGCGGAACACATGCCCTACATCGTGGTGGTAATCGATGAGTTCGCGGACCTCATGGCCACCACGGGAAAGGAGTTGGAATCCACCGTAGCCAGGCTCGCCGCCATGAGCCGTGCCGTGGGGATACACCTGGTCTTGGCGACTCAGCGGCCCTCCATCGACGTGATTACCGGGCTCATCAAGGCGAACATCCCCAGCCGCATCGCCTTTATGGTGGCCAGCAAGATGGACAGCCGGATCATCATCGACATGGTGGGGGCGGAAAAACTCCTGGGTAAGGGGGATATGCTCTACGCCGGGGCAGTGGATCCCTTTCCCGTTCGCATGCAGGGGGCCTTTGTTTCTGAAGAAGAGGTGGAACGTGTAGTGGAGTACGTCAAAACTCTGGGAGCCCCTGATTATATTGACGATGAGATCTTCTTTGATGAAGACGAAGAGGCCGCTCCTTCCCTCTTCTCCGATGGGGAGGACCCCCTCTACGACAAGGCCCTGGAAATAGTTATGCAACAGGGGAAGGCCAGCGCCAGCTACATCCAGCGACGCCTCAAGATTGGCTACAATCGGGCGGCCCGGCTTGTGGAAGAAATGGAACAACACGGCGTCGTCGGTCCCGCCCAGGGGTCAAAGCCAAGGGAGTTACTCCGGGGCGTATAAAGGCCCTCTAAAAGGCCCCGGTAACTGCAAGGATGGACAGGGTAGTGGAAACGAGAGTCAGGATAGTCGTAATAATCGGTCCGTATTGGTTAAAGTAGGCGGTGATTCTGTTGGTTGGGACGTTTATTATAGACTCCGGGGGAACAAAGCTGGTAAGGGGGAGACTCTTGTTATTCATGTCGTGGATCCGAATCCCCATTCCGTTATTCAAAAGTTCGTCCCGCCCGCCCGCAAGGTTGACATAGTAATCCACGGTCCTGTCCGGCACATAGGGATACCGGCCCGGCACCTTTACCGCCCCGCTGACCAGGACAAAGTATTGACGGAAGGGAATGATCACTATATCCCCGTTTTCAAGGGCTATGTCTTTGGAAAAGTCGTTATAGTACAGAAAATCCCGCAGATCAAAGGGAATCTGCCGTTCTCCCCGGATGATATAGGCGTTCGCCAGATCTGAGATGGCGGTAAAGTGATCCCGGATGGTCCGGATGACGTTGCCCAGGGTCTCCCCCGGATAATAGGGGTACTCCATCCTGGAGGTCCCGATAATATTCGTGTCGGTTTCTTCAATGGTACCGACGATGCCGGAAATAGCCCCTTCAAAAAAGACTATAGGCCGATCCTCCGTCTTGTTGCTGATATGGATGTTATCCCCATCGGCAAGGACTACTCCGGTATTTTCCCGGTAGGGAAAGACCCTTGTTTCCCCCGTAACCCCCCAGGAGGTGTTGACCCGGGTCAGCCTGATCCGGTCAGGATTGGCGTTCAACGTGAATCCGTCGCCGTAATCTTCGACCAGTTCCCTGAGGGACTCCCCGGGCAACAGTTCGTACTGTCCGGGCCTGAACACCGCCCCCTCAAGGATAACCTTGCGCCCCGCAACAGGTACATGGATCTGGTCGCCGGGACGGACATAGGGGTCCTGGGACAGATCCCCAAACCGCCGGGATTGAAACAGATCGTAGGTCTCACTTGAGCCTGTGGCGGAGGTTACCGTTACCAGCCGCGTGGAGGCCCTGGTGGTCAGACCCGTCATCAGGCTTGAGAGCCGGGTCAGTACGGTCAGGGGTTTATCCCCCGCTTCGGCAACTTCCCCGGTGATGGTGTAATACTGCCGGTAGGGAACCACGATCACATCGCCCCGCTCCAGGACCATGTCCCCGGAATCGTCGTTAAGGTATATGTACCGTTCCAGGTTAACCGGAAGCTGCGAGCCGTTCCGTAGAATATAGGCTTTAGGCAGGTCTGATACCTCGGTAAAATACTGGCGGATACTCCGGCTTGCCCTTCCCAGGGTTTCCCCGGGATAAAAATAGTAGGGGATCCGCGCCACCGCCCTGGTCGTCTCATCCCGTTCCCGAGTGAGGGTTTCGTCACTTGACAAGAAAAACACCGCCCCCTCAAAAAATATCGCCTGCCGGTTATCGTCCTTGCCGGGGACAATAACTATATCCCCATCGATCAGGGAAATCGTCCGGGATCCGTTCCATACAATAGGTATTGAAGTTCGGGAAGCCCCTATTTGCGGAACAATGCGGGTCATAAACAACTTCTCCGGCGCGGCCTCCCGGGCAAGACCTCCCCCGTACTGTTCGATAAGTTCCGGTAATTGTTCCCCGGGCAGGAGTTCATAGGTACCGGGCCGGAATATTTCCCCCTCTATCCGTACAAGCCTGGCGGCGGCGGGGATGGCAATCTTATCCCCGGGACGAATATAAGGATCTTCATCCAAATTACCGGTCCGGGCGGCAATAAAGGTATCATAGGTGCGGACCGTACCGTCCGCAGCGGTTACCCGGACAAACCGGATAGAAGCCTTTCTGGTAAGATTATCCAGGAGGGCCGAAACCCGGGTCAGCCCGTCAACTCCGCGGTTCCCCGGGTTAAGGGTTTCCCCGGTCACCGGAACGTTAAACCGCCCCAGACGGCTCAGGGTAAACGAGGGGCCCGACAGGGGGTAGTTCCGTGAAACCAGGCTTTCCACCTCAGCTTTTAACCGCATATAGGTTTTGCCCCGGGCGTTCAGGGTCCCCATATTGTGTACCTTGAGCTGGTATCCGGCGTCCAGGGTAAGGGGAATACTAAGGGCTCCCCCGGCCATACCGGAGGAATAGCTCAGGAGGTAAACATCCCCAGGTGTTACGGGATAATCGGAAGCGGAAATGGCCAAAAGCAGCCGGGGATCGACATCGGCGGCAGGGATCTGGGCTGCCAGGGGGAGGACCGCCATTCCCAGCAAAACCAGGAGGGTCCCATAAAAGCCGGCATTCCTAATCCGGAGAGAGAGAGAGAGTGGGGGGGGGGGGGGGGGGGGGTACCGATGGAAAAAAACGCCGAATGGATGCTGTGACAAAGAAATTTCACCTTGATGCCCTCCCTGTAATACTATAGTACCATTGAAATCATAATAAACTACAAAAAATCATAATATCAACCCCTTATTATGATTTTTCTCTTACTATATTGAGGAACAACTTGACAAGAAAGACCGCCGGTTTATCCTGGATTTCATCAAATGGATAAAGAACCGGCAGCAGAATCAAGGCCGGAAGAACTGCCGGAAGAGACCTGCGCCAAGGGCGGTGGTGTATTCGGCATCCACAGGGTACTCAAAGCGAACCGAATACAATTCGGTAATCACCGATAGAATCTTTTTTCCCACCGGATTGTTGCTGCCGCTGCCGGTTACAACAACGCTGCCGGTATTTTTATTTTTTGCCGCAAATACCGACATAACCCCGATAACCTGATACACAAGGTTTACAATACCCAAGGCGATATCCTCATTCTTCGCAGTGTCCAGCATCTTACCAAAATTGGAAGCGGTGGATTCCTTGTTCAAAAAACTAATATCCGTCTCCATGATATCTTCCAGAAGCAAATCCACCTGACTCAGGTTTCCCTTCTCCGCCAGTTCCATGATGCCGTTGAATTCGGATGTGGGCAGGAGTTTCTTTGCCAGCCCCAGAATGGTTCCGCCGCCCACCCCGGACCCCCCCAGGTGAGAAATGCTCTCCCTTCTGGCGTCAATGATGGCGGTTCCCGTCCCGATATTGGCGATGATGATGTTTTCCCTGCCGGAGAGGAACATGCCCCCAATGCCGATGGCCCGGATCTCATCCACCTTTTCCGTAGAAATGCCGAAGAGGTCGTTTTTGATCTTCGACGCCCCTGCGCCGGTGATCATGATCTTTTCGATGTCCTGGATGGGAATGTCGTTTTCTACCAGCATCTTACCAAAGGCCCCGGCTGCGGAGGTAACCGCATCAACGGCCCTGGTTTTGATCTTTTTGATAAGCCCCGGAGAAGCGCCCCCGGATTCGATGGAAACCGCCTTAGTGGTGGTACTGCCTATGTCAATACCGATGATCATACCTTCCCCTTTCCCGGAAACCCCTCAAAATTTCTTTACAAAAAGGTCGAAGAGCCCTATGCCCAGGAACACCACCAGGGTAACAATAGCCCCCGCAGCAAGTACCCCCAGGAACACCGCAGCCAGGGTCCGCCGTTTTGGAAGACCTAAAACCCAGGCCCCCAGGGTGCCGGTCCATGCACCGGTTACCGGCAGGGGAATGGCTACAAAAGCTGCCACCCCAAGCCAGCCCCATCTTTCAACCCCCCGCCGCAGTTTTTCCCGGGCCCGTTCCACAAACCGGTTAAAAAATGCTGTATACCAGGGCATCTTCAGAAAAAGCTTGTGGAGGGTGGACAAAAAGATCCAGCATACCGGGGCTACCAGGGCGTTCATAAGCACCGCAAAGGGATAGGCCCAATACCAGGGGAAGCCATTCGCCATGGCAAAAGGTATAGCCCCCCGAAGTTCGGAAATGGGTAAAAAGGACAACAAAGCGGTCCGGACAAGGATCCCGGCGGTACTCATACGTTCAGTATAGCAAAAAGGACAGAAGAAAACCACGTGTATCAGGGCTTATCCGGCATGGGACGGGGAGACCGGAACTTTGACCGGCATGGGCCCGGCCTTCCAATCAAAGGATGAGTTCCCAGTAACCGACATCAAGCCAGCGGTTTAGTTTGTAACCGATTTCATTAAGCCGGGCTACCTCTTTAAACCCGAATTTTTCATGCAGGGCCACACTCCGCTCATTCGGTATGGTTATGACCGCCACCACCGCATGGACAGAGGTTTTCCGGAGTTCATCAAGAAGGCGGCCGAGCAGTTCGCTGCCGAAACCCCGCCCTTCACACCCCTTCCGGAGGTACAGGGAAAGCTCTACCGCAAAACGGTAAGCAAAACGATCCTTCCATTTGTTTGCATAGGCGTAACCGGTCACAACACCCCCCTCCTCCCGGACAAACCAGGGGTATTTTGCACAGGTTTCCCCAATACGGCGGGCCATGGCATCCGGGGACAGGGGATCTTCCTCAAAAGTGATCGCCGTATTTTCTATATAATAATTGTAAATTTCCGCAATGACCACCGCATCAGCCTCTGTTATCCGCCGTATCATGACAGCCTCCCCCGGCAAGTCTACCGGAAAGTGATATACTATTTTCAATTCCTTTTGGGGGAACCGCCCTTCCGGCAGGGCTAAGACCCGTAGGAATGAGAAAACAAAATGAGCAATCGATCCGGCTATCCCCTGCGGATCCTAACGATTCCGCCGGCGGCCCTGCCAGCGGGGCGGATTTTCCGGAAGAGGCACCTCTACCTGCCGCATGACCTTATCCGCCGAATCCAGCAGGACAATGCAGTTACGGCCGCTGTTTTTTGCCTTGTAGAGGGCGGTATCAGCGTGGTTGTAGAGATCTTCAATGCTGTCCGTGGACCCTCCCCGCAGGATATAGAGCCCAAAACTGGCGGTAACATAGGGAGCGACATCCGATTTTACGTGGGGTATCCCCAGGCCGATGATCATCTGACGCAGCTTCATCGCCACCCGTTCCGCTTCGGCGATACGGTTCTCCGTCCAGAGGATGATGAATTCTTCCCCTCCAACCCGGGCGGCATAAACATGCTCTTCACTCATAAGCTGCCGGAGCACCCGTCCAATGGACTGGAGTACCATGTCTCCCTTTTGGTGTCCGTAAAAATCATTGTAATTCTTAAAAAAATCGACATCCATCATGATGACACATACCGTTTGATGCACATGCCGGCAGACGTTGATATAAAAATTCACCCCATGCAGATAATCCCGGCGGTTGCTCAGACCCGTTAACTCATCCCGGATACTCTCCTCCCGAAAACTATTCCGCTCAATCTCCAGCCGCCGGGTGGTAAGGATCTCCCGGGTAATCACGTGGGATATATACCAGACGAACAGCATCCCTACCAGAGAGGCAATACAGGCGTTGATCAGATCGTATTGCCAAACCGTCACCGGCTTATTGATTATGACAAAAAAGGCATAAACAGCCACCGTTAGAATATTGAGCGCCAGGATCCCCAGGGGATTAAACACAAAGAGAATTTGGCAACAGACAAGCAAGATGTGCAACAGTACGCTGCGCTGCTCCGGCCATTGGATCACATCGATATATATGCCAAATCCCATAATGCAGATATAAAAAATCAGGAATCCGGCGATCACGGAAGCACGGCTGAACCGCCCGCTTGCACACGTATGGCCTATAAAGATAAACACCAACAGTTCTATCGCGGCCGTACAAAGGTATACAACAAAGATATCTATCCGGCCTTCAAGCAGGATGGGGATAAAGGAACAGATCCCAATGAATACAAAGGCAATAAAGCTGACGAGCAGAAGACTCCGCCCGTTATGCTGCATTATATCTTCCCTACAGCTTTTAAGGGCATCCTTGGTAAATGCGTATTTTTTATAAAATAATGAAAAAACGGACATTAAACCATCAGCCCCAAAGGGAAGGAGGGTAAACCCCTTGATCGGTCAACATACTGATCCGGTTAATCGCAGATTCCTTATCCGCCTTATAGGTAACTCCAAACCACTCGGAATCCGCCCAAAGGCAACGAACCCTGAGAAACTTCTGTTTGATAAGCCAATCCACCGCCATGGGCAGGTAACATTCGGCCTTGGGTTGATTACCCGAGGTCTGGAGGAATTTATCAAAGTAACGGTGCAGATCCGGGAACATCTCCGGGGGAAAGCCCCAAAAATTCATGGAAACCGGCGTATTGGGGCCCAGTTCCCGCTTTGCCCCTGCGGAATCGGTATTGCAGATCCGATCCCCCTCTTTGGCTATGGCGGTGAGCTCATCCACCGATTGAAGGAAACCATCCTGAATCTCACAGACTCCCCGGGTGACCGTTCCCTGGGGGCTCAGGGTCTTTCGCAGGCTGTAGGGCACTATGGCGCCCTCCTCCAAATCCGGCCGGGACAGGTATTCCCCCATAACCTCAAAGGCTTCCTTTCCGTAAAAATCATCGGCATTGATCACCGCAAAGGGGGCGTCTATGCAGTCCTGTGCACAGAGGAGTGCATGGGTGGTACCCCAGGGCTTGGTCCGGCCTATCCGCCGGCTCTCCGCCAGTACATCCGGAGGGATCAGACTGTCTGATTCCTGAAAGGCCAGGGCATAGGGCATGGAATCTCCAAAACGGGACAGAACAATGTCGTTAAAATCCCCTTCAATATCCTGGCGGATAATGAATACCACCTTTTTAAAACCCGCCCGTTTGGCATCAAAGACCGAATAATCCAGCAACACCTCCCCGCCTTGTCCGATCCGGTCTATCTGCTTAAGTCCGCCATAACGGCTGCCAAGTCCGGCTGCCAACACCACCAATATGGGTCCACTCATAATACATCCTCTCTCCTGTATCGGTTTCTATACTATAAACCTGAATCAATTCCAAAATCTGACACTCTGAAACCGACCTATTCTCATGTTACTACAAATTAGGGGAGAATAATACCCACTTCGTAACCCGGCAGTCTTATTTCCGTCTGCCATACCGGAGTTTTTCCTCAAACCGTTCCAGGGCTTTGCCCGTCAAGCCGGTTTCCCGGGCCTGTTCTCCCTCACCGGAGGATTCCCCCATTCCCCCCATACGGCGTTTCAGTTCGGCAAATTCTTCTTTTGAAAAAACAACCCCCCCCAGGATATGCCGCTCAAAGGACTCGCAGCACCGGGGGACGACCTTCCGGGTGATATCCAGCAGCGCCTCCGCATAGAGGCGAATCTCCTTTTGGGCGTGGGGGTCCAGCCGGAGTTCCAAAAAATGGAAGAGATTGTGAAGGTCAATCTGCCAGTACCATTCGGTGTAGAGGGAAAGGGGCAGGTTGATCCGGGCAAGTTCCCGGGCGATTCCCCGGTCAATCAGGGCCCGGTAATCCCCATAGGCCCGCGTCTGGGCAGACGCAAAGCCGGAACAGATCTCCCCGGCAGCCTCGGCGGCAACGGCGGGGTCCGGGTCCAGGGGGTCATCGGAACGGCCCTGCTTGTTATCCCCGCTCTGAAGGGCTATGTCCTCTGCCCGGGGCTGGTAAAAATCGTCCTTCATCACCGAATACCGGCTGGATATTTCGTTAAGCCGGGCGGTCCGGTGACGGATCCACTGGCGGGCCACAAAGATGGGGAGTTTAATATGGAAGGTCAGAACTACCTGCTCAAAGGGGCTGGTATGGCGATTCCGCAACAGGTAATCGATAAGCCCCGCATCTTCCCGGTAACTTTTAGTCCCCCCTCCGTAGGATACCCGGGCGGACTGCACAACCCGCTCATCTCCCCCCAAATAATCTACCAGCCGGACAAAACCCCTGTCCAAAACCGGAAATTCCTTGTCTAAAAGAACTTCCGCTTCGGGAACTACACAATGGGCCATCAAATCCTCCTCATAGTTATTATACTGGAAGGAGGAACTTTATGCCAACTTCCCGCGTTACCTCACCAGCGATGTTGCGGTATAACCGTTAACGGTTACCGCCTTATACATTTCCGGACAGCGCGGATCCCTTATATATCTGCCCGCCGGATAATAGCGCGCATTTTTGAGGCGCTATGGGCCAGTATTTTTTCTTCATCCAAGGTAAGCACCTCCCGGTTCCGCATCACGGGTTTTCCCCCAATAAACACATCGGTTACATCCCGGCCGGAGGCACAGGCCACCAGGGTATGGGCAGGGTTCTGGCTTGGGTAGAGATGGGGCTGCCGCAGGTCAACAAGGATCAGATCCGCCTCTCTGCCGGGGGCAATTTTTCCCAGCCGGTCTCCAAGCCCCAGCGCTTCCGCGCCTCCCAGCGTAGCCATCAGCAGCAATGTCCGGGTAGGCAATACCAGGGGGTCAAATACCGGCAGCCCCCAATAGGCCAAAACGCCGTTTTTCAAGATCCGCATCTGCTCAAACATATCCAGGGCCACCGCGGAAGCGCCATCGTTGCCGATGCCCACCGAAAGCCCCGCCTCTAAAATCCGCGGGGTCTTGGGGAATCCGTGGTTGGCAAGGTTGGCTTGGGGGCAGTGAACAATTTTTACCCCCCGCTTGGCCAAAAGACTGATATCCCCCTCGCTAAGCATAACATTATGGGCGGTAAGGAGGTTTGGTCCCAGGGCTTGCATTTCATCCAAAAAAGCGGCGGGCCGTTTTTTATAGTTTTGCAGGCAGAAACTCACTTCGTCCTTGTGTTCACAAAGGTGGGCGTGGAGTCCGGTCCGGTAATTCCGGGCCATTTGGGCGCTTTCCCGGATTAAACCGGGTGAACAGGTCATCACCTGCCGCAGCCCGCACCAGATTGACACCCGTCCGTCCGCGGAACCGTGATATGCCCGGTACAGATCTTCGGTATGGCGGATATGTTCCGCGGGGCTTTCCTTCATGGAGTCCGGAATACCTGCCCCCATATCCATAGTAGAACGGCAAAGGGCGGCCCGCATGCCGCTTTCCGCCACTGCTTCGGCGGCCTGGTCCATGTGGACTCCCCCCGCATCGGCAAAAGCGGTGATCCCGGCCTTGATCATCTCCAGACAGGCCAGGCGGGTACTCAGGCCCACATCTTCCGGTTGAAGGTTGCTTTCAAAGGGAACAAGAAAACGGGTCCAAATCATCGGATATTCATCAGTTGTGCGGCCCCGTAAAAGCTGTTGGCATACATGGGTATGGCCATCCACAAAACCCGGCAGTAAGAGTTTTCCCGCGGCGTCAAAAACAGTGTCCCCTTGCAGGGCTAAGCCCTGATCTTCGGACTCAATCGCTGCGATTTTTCCATCCTGTATGGCAACTGCCTGATCTTCCCGCAGTTCCCATGCGTCGGATAAAACAGCGCAATGACGGATCAACAGATCACAATGTATACCTATGTTTTTCTTTTTCAGTTTCATCCATACTCTCCGACAAACTGACTTCAGTATCGGCGGATTTTTCTAATCCCAATAGACATGCCAGAGTAGACTTTCCGCGCCATTATCCCCGTTCTGCCCTGCCCGAGGGCGCCTTTGGCCGCGGCATCCGCGCCGCCCCGGCGCCGGGCCGGAATGTCAGCGGCCAAGCTCGGCGTTCAGCTTATCCAGGAAGGCCTGAAATTCACCCTTGCTTATGAACCGCTTTGAATGGGTGTTCAGGGTGTTGTAAAGGCCCAC